>JASHTO010000304.1 GCA_030040515.1 Terriglobia bacterium | reverse complement strand
TTCTTCGCGCCGCACACCGATTCCATCCTGAGGGCTCGTATGAGACCTTTGGGCGCATTCTGGCACAAACGCAGTTCGACGGTGAACCCGTGCCGGACATTGACCTGCTCATCAGAACGGGGGGCGAGCAGCGCCTAAGCAATTGTCCGCTCTGGGAAATCGCTTACGCAGAATTGTATTTCAGTCCGTGTATGTGGCCCGATTTCGATTCCAATGATTTGGCCGCCGCGCTTCAGGAATTCAGCACTCGGAAGCGCCGCTTCGGGAGGATTCCACTGTTGGCGTCCTGAGGAATGATCCTGAGCAAATCCGCTCAGCGAAATTCTTGCCGCAGCAAATCCAAAAACGTCGAGCAAGGCCACTCTCTCAAACATTCCAATTGCAGAGGGGTTCATTCTCTGGGGTGGTTGAGTTAATCTTATAAGTGATCCCATTGAGGGGGGCGGAATGGCAACCGAATTGACAGGCAAGGTCGCGGTGGTAACGGGCGCATCGCGAGGAATCGGATTCTGTATCGCGCAGGCGCTGCTCGCAGAAGGTGCGAAGGTATTCATTTGTGGGCGCGATGCCAAAGGTTTGCAGGGGGCGCTGGAGAAGCTTCGCGCTTCGACGCCGGCCAACGTGGATGGCTCGGCGGCGGATGTGCGAAGTTCCGAAGACTGCCGCAAACTGATTCGCGCCGCGGCGGAGCGCTTCGGCGGCCTCGACATCCTGGTGAATAATGCCGGCGTGGGCATCTTCAAGCCGGTTGACCAGCTCAGCGTGGAAGATTGGGACGTGACGATTCAGACCAATCTCTCCGGTGTTTTCTATTGCTGCCGCGAAGCCGTCCCCCTGATGCGGAAGCGCGGCGGCGGATATATCTTCAACATCTCGAGCCTGGCGGGAGTGAATCCCATGCCCTCCGGCTCCGCTTACAATGCTTCCAAGTTCGGCCTGAATGGGTTCAGCGAAGCCATGATGCAGGATATTCGTTACGACGGCATTCGCGTGAGTTACCTGATGCCCGGCAGCGTGGATACGGATTTTGCCGCTGCTCCGGGGTCAAAGGCTCGCGAAAGCTGGAAGCTGACCGGCGAAGACGTGGCCAAGGCGGTGGTGGATTTGTACAAATTCCCGAGCACCGCTCTGGCGAGCCGTATTGAGATGCGTCCTTCACAGCCGCCCCGCAAGAAATAAATCGATTTGGACAATCGAGATCCGTGGTGAGAACGCAACTCTTCGGAACCTCCAAAGCTAAATGTCACCGTCTGGAAGATGAATCTCATGAATGCAGGCTCGGCGCGCCTGTAAAGTTTTTTGGGTGCTTCCCTGCATCGTGTAAAATAAAGTTTTGGGCGCAAGTGCATTGAAGGCGGCGCGCGGTTTCTGGCACACCAGTCCAAGACCGCCTCTCCAATATTTGAATGTCGAACCTGCTTGAGCAGCTCAATTCCCAGCAACGCATCGCGGTGGAACAGACCGAAGGCCCGCTGCTCATTCTGGCGGGAGCGGGTAGCGGCAAGACGCGCGTCATCACCTACCGGATTGCCTATCTGATCGAAGCCCTGGGAGTGTCTCCGGAAAATATCCTGGCGGTCACTTTCACCAACAAGGCTGCTGAGCAGATGAAGGAGCGTGTGGCCCGGCTTCTCGACGGCCGGGTGCAGTTGCGCTCCGGCTCCCCGCATGTTTCCACGTTCCATTCCTTCTGCGTCAGCGTCCTGCGCCGGCAGATCGACCGCCTGGGGTACACCCGCGATTTTTCAATTTACGACGAAGACGACCAGCAGAAGCTGATGAAGACCTGCATTGCGGAGTTGGGCTTGGAAGATCAGGTCACCTCGGCGCGCAGCGTGCTCGGCCGGATCAGCTTCGCGAAGAACCACGGCCTGACGCCCGAGATGCTGTATCAGCAGGCGAAGAGCGATCAGATGGAAAAGATTGCGGCGCTCTTTGACCGATATGATGCCAGGCTGCGGCAGGCAAACGCCCTGGATTTTGACGACTTGTTGCTGAAAACGGTTGAGCTCTTCTACAAATCTGCCGAAATCTGCGAGCAATATAATCGGAGATTCCAGTACGTGCTGGTGGATGAGTATCAGGACACCAATCGCCCACAATATCAATTGATTCGGCAGCTCACCCTGATGAATCAGAATCTCTGCGTCGTGGGGGATGAGGACCAATCAATTTACCGTTGGCGGGGCGCTGACATTCAAAACATTTTGAGTTTTGAAAAGGACTATCCCAAGGCGCGGACTGTGCGCCTGGAGCAGAATTACCGATCCACGCAGAAAATTCTGGATGTAGCCGGCGCGGTGGTGAGCCACAACCGGGAGCGCAAGGGAAAAACCTTGTGGACGGACCGCGCCGGCGGCGACGCCGTCAAAATTTACGAAGCATGGAACAATGACGAGGAAGCTGCCTACGTGGCGGACGAGATTTCGAGGGCCCTTGCCCAAAGTGCAGACAGCAGCGTAGCCGTCCTTTACCGCACCAACGCCCAATCGCGCGTACTGGAAGAATCGCTGCGTCGCAACGGAGTTGCTTACCGGCTGGTGGGCGGTTTCAGCTTCTATGCGCGCGCGGAAATCCGTGACGTGCTGGCTTACGCCCGCTTGGCAAGCAATCCGCGCGATGCCACGGCATTTCAGCGCATCATCAACACACCGGCGAGGGGAATCGGCGCGTCCACACTCGGCTCCATCGAAGCGAATGCCCGCGCGCAGAAGCTCACACTTTGGGAAGCTCTGGAAGATGAGTTGGCTGCGCGGCGGCTTCCCCCGCGTGCGCTGAATGCGCTTGCGGCCTTCCACATGCTTGGGAAAGACCTGATGGCCGACCACGCAAGTCTGCCGATGGGGCAGTTCTTCAAGAGCATTCTCGACCGCACAGGCTATGTGGAAATACTGGCGAGGGAAAATCAGCCGGAATCGCAGGACCGAATCGAAAACCTTCAGGAGCTTGTAAACGCCGCGCTGGAGGCGGAGGAGCAGGGCACAACCCTTGCGGAGTTTCTGGACCACGCCGCGCTCGCTTCCGACGCGGATGATTACGACGAACGAGCGCGGGTAACGCTTATGACGCTGCACAGCGCCAAGGGGCTGGAATTCAATCTGGTTTTCCTGGTGGGGATGGAAGAGGGACTTTTTCCGCACCAGCTTTCTGTTGGGGACGACGCAGGCATTGAGGAGGAGCGGCGGCTCTGCTACGTGGGCATGACGCGCGCGCGCGACCGATTGGTGCTTTCCTGGGCGCGGGAGAGGCGCAGGTACGGACGGGACTCCATGGAAACCAGCCGGCGCTCCCGCTTTCTGGACGAAGCGCCTCCCAACCTTTTGGAGCCCGTGGGCGCCACCGCGTCAAAGGCTCGCACAACTTGGGAAAATGCCGTAAACTCAATCGCCGGCGCAGAGCGCTTCCTGCGCGAGAGGGGAATCGACCGCCCGCTGCCCAAGGTCCGAAGCTCATCCTCGCGCTGGAAGCTGGGCAGCCGTGTGCGGCATGCGAAATACGGGATCGGGACGATATTGGATTGCGAGGGCGACGGCGAGGACAGCAAACTAACCATCAGTTTTCCGGGCTACGGAAGAAAGAAAATGGTGGAGCGCTTTGCCGGGCTGGAGAGAATTTAAATACACATCGACAGGAAATTAATGAACACAAAAAACATCAAAGATAAAGAAGAACGCAAGAAGCTGAAGCGCGCGGCGCGCAAGAAGCAACCACCCAAACCCAAGCGCACGGACCCGCGCGGTTCCCACAAACCCAAGGTCAAGAAGAAGGGGCCGGGCGCGCCTCCACGCAGGAAGTAATAAGACGGTGCCAAGCGGCAATTGGTGAGTGAAGGGAAATCATGTCACTGGGCCATGAATCCGTTTCGGTCATCATTCGGCACTCGATGTAAAGGAGCTCTTTGCCGAGCCAACTCCTCCGGAAGAAGAGCATCGACAAGCTGATTGCCGACGCGGCAACGCCGGGGCACCAACTTCGCAAGTCGCTTGGACCCTGGTCGCTGACGGCTCTGGGAATCGGCGCGATCATCGGCACGGGAATCTTCGTCCTTACCGGCACGGCGGCGGCTGGCGAGGTTTTGGAATTCCACTCGCTCCTGAAAGCGCCGCTGCTGGAAGTCGTGTTGCACGGGTCAAAAGCCGTCGGCACCGCCGGGCGGCCGGGAGCGGGGCCAGGCATTGCACTGTCGTTCCTTTTGGTTGCCATTGCCTGCGCGCTCGCCGGATTGTGCTATGCCGAGCTGGCTTCCATGATTCCCATTGCCGGAAGTGCTTACACCTATTCCTACGCCACGCTCGGCGAAATCATTGCCTGGATCATCGGCTGGGACCTGATTTTGGAATACGCCGTCAGCAACATGGCGGTGGCGGTGGGATTCTCCGCCTACATCAACAGCTTGCTCGAGGGCTTCGGGCTCCACCTTCCCGCCTCCATCAGCCAGCCTGTGTTCAACGACTCCCTGGAGCGTACGGGCTCCTATTTCAACGTCCCGGGATTCCTGATCGTCATGATCCTCACCGTCATCCTGGTGATTGGAATTCGTGAGAGCGCGGGTGCCAACAACCTGATGGTGGGGGTAAAGATCACCGCGATTTTGATCTTCATCATCGCCGCTTCGCGCTTCATTCATGTTTCCAACTGGAAGCCTTTCATGCCCAACGGGTGGCAGGGCGTCCTGACCGGCGGAGCGATTGTTTTCTTCACTTACATTGGCTTCGATTCCGTCTCGACGGCCGCCGAAGAGTGCAAGAATCCCCAGAAGGATGTGCCCTTTGGAATCATCGCCTCATTGGTGATCTGCGCCACGCTCTACATCACCGTGGCACTGGTCCTGACCGGTGTGCAGCATTGGCAGACCTTGCGCAACGCCGCTCCAGTAGCCAATGCACTGGTGGCTTTGGGATTGCCGAATGTGATGAAGTGGGTAACCATTGGCGCACTCACGGGAATGATCAGCTCCATGTTGGTTTTTCAACTGGGGCAGGCGCGGGTGTGGTTTGCCATGTCGCGCGACGGATTACTGCCGGAGGTTTTTTCGAGGGTCCACACGCGCTTCCTCACGCCGCACATCAGCACCTGGGTGGCGGGCTTCGCTGTGGCGATACCTGCTGGACTTTTTGACATCGGGACGCTCGCCGACCTCTCGAACATCGGTACGCTTTTCGCATTCGTTTTGGTTTCGCTCGGAGTTCTTATTCTGAGACGAACGGAGCCACAGCGCCGCCGCTCGTTCCGCACACCCTGGGTCCCCGCGGTGCCGATTCTCTCCATCGTGTCGTGCATCATTCTGATGGCCAGTCTGCCTCTGGAAACTTGGGCGCGATTCGTCGTGTGGCTCATCCTTGGTCTTTGCATTTATGCAGCCTATAGCCGGAAACACTCCGAATTCGGGAGTTCACCTCGCACGATGACCGATGCGGATGCGCTTTCACGGAGCGCCCATTTGGTGCGCTAGCGACCCGCGCGCTTCATTCTCACCCGAAAATGGA
>JASHTO010000303.1 GCA_030040515.1 Terriglobia bacterium | reverse complement strand
TCGCGGCGTCGGCGCCGTCCAGGCTGATGGAGACGCGGCGCACGCCCGACTCCACGATTTTGCGAGCAACTTCCTTGTCCACCAGCGTTCCGTTCGTCGCCAGCGCCACGCGCAATCCGCAATCGCTCGCGTAGGCTGCGAGTTCATAGATATCTCTGCGAAAAAGAGGTTCGCCACCGCTAAGAACTAGGATTGGTGAGGATAACTGAGAGACTTGCTTTATTATGTTCAGGGCAATGGTCGTAGGCAGGTCGTTAGGTGATGAGAGTTCAGTAGCGGTGGCGCGACAATGGATGCAACGCAGGTTGCAACCCTTTGTCACCTCCCAAAAAATGAGTCGCGGTTTGTGTATCGCAGTGTTCATTGGAAAATCACGACCCAAAACTTTGTAGAACTCGGAACGCTTGCCTTGATTTCGTTCCCGTCCATCTCCGGGGGCGAGGTTCCAGTGTTCGATGCTCACCGTAAATCTCGCCCTCAGCTTTCGAATGTGATTATTGTCGAAGCCTTGCAGGTATTCAGTGACGGCCATCACAATCGACAGTGATTACGGTCACGGCAGTACGACCGTGGTCGAGGCAAGATTTGACTGACAAATTAAGTTGGGGAGGCTAAACCATGCCCATCGATGATCGAGATGTCCTTGAGGTGCTGAAGTTCGAATTGGACTTTATCGAAAGCGGTGGCTACGGACGCTCGGTCCGCACGCCTTGGCTGCCCACGTCGATATTTCAAGATTCGCTGACCTGTCTCAATTTTGGGGATCCCCACCGCACCCGCCCGTGTGACGAATGCTTGCTCATGGCCTTAGTGCCACCGGAGCGCCGTTCAGAAGAAGTCCCTTGCCATTACATTCCACTCACTCCGCAGGGGGAAACCGTTGACCACCTGGAGCGCAACGCGACTCAGGACGTTAAGGAAGAGGTAGTTAAGAACTGGTTGCGCCGCATGATCAAGATTCTTGAGGATGCGCGAGCGGAGCAGGCCAAACCGCCGGCTGTCTCGACGGGATGAATGCCATCATGTAGGAACACCTAAGCCACACGGCTCATCACGGCCTCTGTGGCAATCTCGAAGGTCGACTCGATTCTTGCCGTCTTCGAAATCATCGCTCCCACCGAGCAGTACTTGGTCTCCGATAGTTCGATGGCCCGCTTGACCGCCTCCGGGTCTACCGCGCCTCGCAACTTGTGCCGGATTTCAACGTGAGTGAAATAGTTGGGAGGCTCCCCTCGCTGCTCGGCCAGAAGCTCGATTTCGTAGCCCGTTACTTCCTGGCGTTTCTTGCGCAGGATACTGATGACATCGAATGCGGTGCACCCACCCAAAGCCAGCAGCGCAAGCTCGATCGGTTTGGGACCCGTCCCGCCTTCGGCATCATCGAGAACCAGGGCATGACCTGAGCCACTTTCGGCCACAAATTGACGTCGTGTCCCCTCTACAGTCGATAAACGTAACCTTCCCTCAACCATGAAGACTCCTCTCTTGGCTGCCCTCTGGCTCGCCGGGCACCACGACACTCAGAATCTAACGGAGGGCTTCGACCGAAGCGGTGACGGGAGTCAAAGTGAACTGTGACCTCGATCACATAAGTCCGTGACCTCTCTCACTGCACATAGTTCCTATGTGAGCGAAATTAGACCTGTCCAGGCGACCGCGCGGGAACCGGTCATTAGGGCTGTACGGCGCCCACGGGATGCGTGAAGGAGCCTGCCATGCGTAGCATTTACTCTGTCGGAGCATTGATTCTTGCTGCAGCAGCCTTTGGGCTTGCGCAACAGGCACAAAAGCCGGTGGAAAACCCTCCTCCGGCAGCAGCCGGTCCAGTAATCACCAATCCTCACTATGAGATCAGCGGGGAGGACAAAGCCCGCAAGAATCCCTTGCCGTTTACCGATGCTTCGGTCGAAAGGGGTAGAAAGCTTTTCGCGACCCAATGCGCCATGTGTCACGGCGCAACCGGTGATGGCAAAGGCGAGTTAGCAAAAGACATGAACGTCGCGCTGCCTGATTTCACAAAGCCTGCCACACTTCAGAAGCGCACGGACGGGGAACTCTTCAAGATCCTCAGCCTGGGGAACGAGGCCATGCCACCTCAGGACAAGCGCATGAGCGAGATTCACCGCTGGCAGATCGTTAACTTCCTGCGCGCTGCCGGCGGCGCAGTCCCCAAGAAGTCGACGGGACAGGAAGCGAGCGACGAGCAGTACGTCGAACTGCACTAGAAGTCTCGTTGCCAGGGAACTGTGAAAGCGCGATAGACGGCCAGGTGCTCTCGGCTGGCTGCCTGAAGGAGGTTCGCTATGAACGTTTACATTTGGAGTTGGGTAGCACTCGCAATCG
The DNA here is from genome assembly GCA_030040515.1 of Terriglobia bacterium. GTDB lineage: Bacteria > Acidobacteriota > Terriglobia > UBA7540 > UBA7540 > Bog-366. The sequence continues at coordinate 1,944 of JASHTO010000303.1, read as the reverse complement.
TGGTCCTGATTCTGGCGGTTTACCGCATCGCCGTAGCGTCACATGACGATGAGACGCTCCATCTTCATCAAAACGAGGGCGCGCTTATCGCAGCTCAGCAGAAACTGTCCCGCAAGGTTACAGCCGCAGACCGGTGGGGAATGCTGCTGACGGTCGTGCTTGCCCTCTACGGCCTCATCCTGCTGGGCAACTATCTCTACCACATCTGGTTAAAGACTGGCCAGATTCAGTAGCCGCCAAGGAGGTAAGGTTCAACGTGAGTACCTTTCTCTACCTGTGCCCTGCTTGGGGCCATTGGAACCCACACGCGTAACAACCAACTGGCATCGATACGATAACGGCTGTGGGCCTAAACACCTTCCGCCGCGCACCTGCCATTTTTCTATACGGAACGACATAAGTGTTTGCATATTTGGCTGTAGCGGTGGTCTATGACCGCCGGTCGGCGCTCGCCCTGCGACCCAAAGCCGTCTTCGGGCGACGGGTCGTAGAGCGCCGCTACAATTTATGTCGCTCTGTATAGCCACGGACAACTTCCGGTGCGATAATCGTCGGCCTGCGACGGATCCAATGAGGGGCGTATCCCAATACATCCATCGATGTCAACCCGGCAGGCGGATCTCGAAGGTGAATGAGCGGCGGAGAATCCGGGCCTGCGGCACCTTGGGTAGAGCAAAGATGAAATCTCTCGGAATCGCTCCTGATGGCAGGAAGCTAGCGGTCGAAGGAGAAATTGGAAGGTCCCGAGGCCGGCTGGCGTCTCTGCTTGCGAGAGCGCCCTACCGTCAGTGACCGGAGCCGGCAGTAGCTCGAATCAAGTCGGTCGCTTAGCAATTGGACCAGTCGGAAGGCGACCTCGCCATGCGCACACAAAAACTGTAGGAATGCCTCTCGGTTAATAAAGCCCACCTCGCTTGGGGTAAGCGTCTGCGCCGACATTCTGTAGGCGCCCCCCGAAACGCCCTCTGGTACGCCAAGGATCTCCCCGATCTGCGCGGTACGGCAGATCAGATGCTCGCCGGCAGGGCCTGACCTAAAAAGCCTCACCTTCCCCGCGCGAAGGAAAAAGATGCCGGCTGGTGCTTGACCCTCGGCCAAAAGCACAGTCCCCGGCGGGTAGATGCTCTTGACCTGGAGCCCCTGGAAGACTTCCAATTCCTGGAAACCGAGGTCGCCAAAAACCTCGTCGATGTTAAGATCCGGGCTGACAGGCACTGCCGTCCCTCCTTTTAACTCTGGTTCTTTCAACTGTGCCTCCATCGCTGGTAGCATTCCCTTGACCTCGGCCGCACCCAAGGGTATTTGGGCGCCGGCCTGATCACGGCAAGCGCCAGCATCTGCTTGAATACCACTGCGATCTTGCTCCCCTGCTGTAAGCTCCCGCAGTGATTGCCGTCACCCGTGCCTGTGACCCCTGTAAGACCGCTGGTATATGCCTTTCTCAATCTACCGCCGGCATCTTGCCGGCCGCGACATGATGCGCTAGACATTGGCTCCGGCATGGGAGCCTTGCGTGTGACGGCTGTCACAACCAACAGTGATCTGCCGCACGGCCATTGGCTTCGCGCGTTTGTTAGCATATGCGGTGTCAGAGTCCTGCGAGAGGGGAAGATCGATGACCAGACCGCGAGTGACCATTGACGGCAACGAGGCGGCCGCCTACGTAGCCTATCAGACGAACGAAGTGATTGCCATTTATCCGATTACGCCGTCATCGCCCATGGGCGAGTGGGCCGACCAGTGGTCCGCCGAGCGGAAGCCCAACATCTGGGGCGGAGTACCCCGAGTGGTGGAGATGCAGAGCGAAGGGGGCGCCGCAGGGTCGCTGCACGGCGCCTTGCAGGCCGGTTCGTTGGCGACCACATTTACCGCCTCACAAGGGCTGCTTTTGATGATCCCCAACATGTACAAGATCGCAGGGGAGCTGACCTCAGCGGTGATCCA
>JASHTO010000302.1 GCA_030040515.1 Terriglobia bacterium | reverse complement strand
ATCCATGCTTGAAGGCGGTGTTGAGCATCTTCAAATGAATTTCCGGATCCTTGTGCCCGGTGAAGCCGATGTATCGAATCTTTCCCGCTTTTTTCGCGGCCAGCGCGGCTTCCAGGCTGCCGCCGGGGCCAAGGATGCGCGCCGGGTCACCAGGGCGAATGACTTCGTGGAATTGCAGGAGGTCGATGGTGTCGGTTTGCAGCCGCTGGAGGGATTGATCGATCTGTTGAGCGGCAACTTCCTTCACCTGCCCGTCAATCTTTGTCATCAAAAAAACTTTCTGCCGGTAGCCATCGCGAAGCGCCTTACCCATGCGGATTTCGCTCGTCCCGCCGTGATAGTCCCAGCAGTTGTCCATAAAATTGACGCCGTTGTCGATGGCCGTGCGGATGATGCGGGTGCTTTCCTGCTCGTCATCCTGCCCGCCGATATGGTATCCACCCAATCCCAACAGTGAAACTTTCTCGCCGCTGCGGCCGAGTGTGCGATAAGGCATTTCACCTTGCGCGGGGACAGCGGGGAATGCAGCCAAGGCAGCACCGGAAATGGCCATACCCGCACCAGCCACGCCCCGGGACATGTTCTCAAGAAACCTGCGACGATTCTGTTTCGAGTTCATGAACTTGCCCTCCTAAGTTCCGCGATTTGTTTGATTCGCCCACGAAGATTGTATGCTTGCGACGGACTAGCGTCAACGTAATCTGGTAGTGTGTCAGTTTAAAATTCCGGTGTAGGGGCACCCCTTGCGGGTGCCCTGCTCAATGTCGCTGGGCTCAAGGGCAGGGACAAGCCCTGCCCCTGCGGAATTCAAACTGACCCACTACGCGTAACCTCAACATGGAAGCCGGGTGGTTTAAGCCCGTAGGGGGTTTACCAATTCTCTCGCAAACTTCACGAAAAAGTTGCGCCCTAATGCCCGGCCTGCATAAGATGTGGTGCGTTTTAATTTTATTTTCGGAGGCTTTAATGTCCCTTTTAGGAAGGTGGGCCATAACTGCAATTCTCCTTGTTTGCAGTACGGCGCAAGCTGCGGAAATCGCGCGCTGGGAGGCAGGAAAAACCGACCAGCCAAGCGGAGTGATTCTCGTTAACGCTGAAGGGGGTAAATGGACCCTCGCGCAACATAGCAATGTTGAAGTCGCTTCCCTTGAACCGACCCATGATTATTATCGCCGCGCGGAATTCATTGCGAAGGTTAACAAGTCAACGCCTTTTCCTTTTTGGCTGGTGCTGGAATATGTGGATGATGGATACGGGTTGATTTCCGTTGGTCCTGCCAGCCAGCGGGGCCTGCGTTACATTCCGTGGTCACATCAATGGGGTGTGGCGCGGCTCAATACGGGGCGAATCCGCCGTGCGACCTTTCGAGTCGATGGTCCGCCCTCTCCTTCGGCGGGCGGCGCGGGAGCTGAAGGACTTCTTGAGTTTCACATCAACGGAGTCGAATACCTGCACGCGATTTACGTGGACGATTCCCAACCTGAAATTGAACCCGTGCCGGATGTCAAACCGACGATTCAATTCGATGACGCCTTTCAACGCGACAGCAACATCGGCGCGGATTCTCCCCTGGGCGAAGAGGCCGAGGGCTTGGCTGCGGTTCGCAATATGGCTCCTCTGGTTCGCGCCCTGGGGTTTAATGGTGTTGAAAGTTACGTGCAATGGAATATGGAGCGCTGGATCGTTATAAGGTGCTGATCTGCATCTGGGGAGCTTATACGGAGAAGCCCGTGCTCGAGCGCATTGACGCCTGGGTGAAAGCCGGGGGAACAATCATCTGGCTTGCGCGGCCCCGCGGTCTACCCCAGACACCCGAGGGCGATTCTTCCCTGGCGCAGAGCTGGCAACGCGGAGAGGTGGGTAAAGGCCGGGCGGTTTCCTTCACTGGTGATCCTGAGCCGCCCGATGAATACGTGGAGTTTGTGCGCAAACACCTGCTGGAACTAAGCAGCCTTCGGCCTGAAATTCACCGCGCGATGGAGATTGAAAAGCCGCGGAACGTCTACTGGAGCGTACTCGAGGGTGGCAAGCTGGCGCTACTGAATTTTTCAGATTATGAAGCGTGGGTCCGCCTGTCAGGCGCGCGTGTGCTTGACATGCCACCTTACAGCATCAAGTTGGAATCAAGCTGGTGAGTGTGGTTGCATTAGTTTCTCCTCAAAGGCAGGCGAAATGTCGATGCCTCTGGAATTGCACCAACTGAAGAAACTCGATGAGTACCGGTTCTTGATGCCTCGGGGGACAAGGCCCGGAATGCTTACGGATGCGCTGATCTTTACCGATGAACGGCTGCTGAAGGATCTTCTCAAAGACCTCTCACTCGAACAGGCCGTCAACGTGGCAACGTTGCCCGGCATTGTGGGGCCGTCGCTTGCGATGCCCGATATTCACCAAGGTTACGGATTTCCAATCGGCGGCGTGGCAGCAACGGACCCGCACTGTGACGGAGTGATATCACCCGGCGGAGTGGGGTTTGATATCAATTGCGGCGTCCGCCTGCTGGGTAGTTCACTGAATCGCGGGGAGGTTCATGCCAAGATTC
>JASHTO010000301.1 GCA_030040515.1 Terriglobia bacterium | reverse complement strand
GCCGGTTTCGAAATCGTCGCTCGAAGTGGTGCCGCCGAACGGCATGTCGAGGTGCGTGTGCGCGTCAATGCCGCCGGGAATGACGTAAGTGCCCGTCGCGTCGATGACTGTGGCGCCGGCAGGAGCCGAAACCGCGGGGCCGACTGCCGTGATGCGCTCGCCCTCAATGAAGACGTTGGCGCGCTTGGTCTCTTTGGCGGTGACGACCGTGCCGTTCTTGATGAGGATGCTCATATTCGACCTTTGGAGTGCGGCCGCGAAGCTGCCGCTTTGCTCTTCGCCAGCTTGCTGGCGGAACGTCAGCCGGAAGCGAGCTTCCGGCTCGACGGCGGCAGCAAGCTGCCGCACTCCATACGATTACTTGGCTCGCGCCGTTCGTTCCTCCCAACTCTCGAACGGCTTGCCGGTTTCAACCTTCTCCATGGTGATGCAGCCGGGCACGGGGCAGACCAGCCAGCACAAATTGCAGCCCACGCACTCGTCTTCATCCACGTGGGGGATTCGCTCGGGCGGCGTCGCGCCGTTTGGCCCGCCGATGAAATCGAGCTTGGCGATGGGCGTCAGAGTGATGCGCGCGCGCGTGGCGGCTTCGGTTGACTCGGGTTTGGCGTGACCCTCGCGATGAATGCACTGGTGCGCGCCGTCCCAGCAGGCGATGTAGCACAGATCGCAGCCAATGCACTTCTCGGGATGAATGCGCGCCACGATGCGGTGGTTCAAATCCAGATGCTTCCAGTCGGTCACGCGCGGCAGCGACTTGCCGCGGAAATCGTCGAGCGTGGCAAAGCCCTTCTCATCCATCCAATTCGAGAGGCCGTCGATCATGTCCTCCACGATGCGATAGCCGTAGTGCATGACGGCGGTGCAGACCTGCACGGAGGTGCACCCGAGCAGAATGAACTCCGCCGCCTCGCGCCAGCCGCTGATGCCGCCGATGCCGGAAATGGGAATCCCGACTTCATTGTCGGATGCGATCTGCTGGACCAAGTGCAGCGCGATGGGCTTGACCGCCGGGCCGCAGTAGCCCCCGTGCGACGAGTATCCGCCCACGTTGGGCCGCGGCGTAAGCGTATCCAGATCGACGCCGGTAATCGAGTTGATGGTGTTGATGGTCGAGAGCCCGTCGGCCCCGCCGCGCCTGGCCGCGCGAGCCACGGCGCGAATATCGGTGATATTGGGCGTGAGCTTCACCAGCACGGGCGTGCGCGCCGCTTCCTTCACCCACTCGGTGATCATGCAGGAGTAATCGGGCACTTGGCCGACGGCCGCGCCCATGCCGCGTTCGCTCATGCCGTGCGGGCAGCCGAAGTTCAGCTCCAGGCCGTCGGCGCCCGCGTCTTCGGCGCGCTTCACGATGTCATGCCAGGTCTCGCGCTTCGATTCGACCATCAGCGAGGCGATGACGGCGTGTTTCGGATAGCGCTTCTTGACTTCGGTAATCTCGCGCAGGTTGGTCTCGATGGGCCGGTCGGAAATCAGCTCGATGTTATTCAGGCCCATCATGCGTTGGGAGTTCCAATCGACCGAGGAGTACCGCGACGTGGTATTGACGATGGGCTCGCCGATGGTCTTCCAGACCGCGCCGCCCCAGCCCGCATCGAAGGCGCGCATCACCTGGTCGCCGCAGTTGGCCGGCGGACCCGAGGCTAGCCAGAAGGGATTAGGGCAGCGAATGCCGGCGATATTGGTGGAGAGATCGGCCATGCGGTCACCTGTTCAAGAAAGTAAATAGGCCGCCAAAATGAGCGGTTTCGATACCGCTGGACAAGGGCGTGCCCCATGTTAACTCTTGTTTTTTCATACATATCGCAGGATTAAGGCGATAAGTTCCTTTTTTTCATATAGATCGTAGGATCGATCACAACTCAAATAATTACGCTTTTATTTTCAATAACATCGTAGGATCGATCCTCATTTTTAGTCCCCGTTTTTCTGGTATTCGGCAATCTCAAGGTCTCTAACCTACTCTTTCTAAAAAAGATAACAATGTGGACTGTTCGCCCGAAAATCGCATAACTACCTTATTTATCTATAACATCGTAGGATCAGAGCCATGCCTTGACTTCGTCCAGGCTAGTGATGACCACTTAATTACCTGCCCCTTTTGCCTAAAGCTGCGCCGCGATGGCGAGGGCGGCGCGCTTGCCGTCGGCTACGGCGTCCACCACTTCGCGCCCGCCGTTTACGCAATCGCCGCCGGCAAAGTAGCGCGGGTTTGATGTGCGCCCCGTAGGCCGATCGACGACGACGAGTCCCTTTTTCAAACTGATGTCGCGGGTTTTCTCCAGCAGGGAAGTGAGCCGCGCCTGGCCGATGGCGGGAATCACCATGTCGCACTCAAATTCGTATTCGGAGTCTGCAACAGGCGCCACCGTCGCGCGGCCGTTTGCGTCCGCCTCACCAAACTGCGTTTCCACAAATCGCACCGCCGTCGCGCGGCTATCCACGCCGATGATCTCCACGGGTTGCGCCATCCAGTGGAACTGCACACCCTCAACTTTTGAGTGGTCGTATTCGAACTTAAACGCCGGCATTTCGCGCTCGGAGCGGCGGTAGAACAGGTGGACCTCCTCCGCGCCCAGGCGCCGCGCGGCGTTGGCGGCATCGATGGCCGTGTTGCCCCCGCCGATGACCACCACGCGCCCACTGACCTCGAAATCCGGCGCGGTCTTGTAGCGCTCGATGAAGCGCAGCGCGTCGATGACTCCCAAAAGCTGTTCGCCGGGAATGCCCAGGCGCTCCATGGTTCCGAGACCAAGACCAATAAAGATGAGCTCAAATTCCGCTTCGATTTCCTCCACGCTCACGCCCTCGCCCACCATGGCCTGGCGAAATTCCACGCCCAGGGAGCGGATCATTTCCACTTCCTTCAGGCTGTCCTGCGGGCGGAGCTTGTATTCCGCCACGCCGTAGGTATTCAGGCCGCCGGGCAGGGGGCGATTGTCGAAAACGGTGACGGCGAAGCCGCGGCGGCGCAGCTCCGCCGCGCAGGCCAGTGACGCGGGTCCGCCACCGATGCAAGCCACTTTTTGAGTGTGGGTAATGGGCGCGGCGCTATGCCAGGGCGTGCCCTTGCCGCCGTTTTCATAGAACCAGTC
>JASHTO010000026.1 GCA_030040515.1 Terriglobia bacterium | reverse complement strand
GGCGGCGTGGGCGCCGTGGGGGTGGTCAGCTTCGGCACCTGTTGCTGGGGTTGCTGAGTCGGCGGGGGCAACTGAGGCGCCGTGGGGGTTTCCAGTTGAAGCTGCGGCGGAGCCTGCTCCGGCGCTTTCTTTTCCTCCGGTTTCTGCTGCGGGTTCGCCGGAGGATTCTGCGGGGCCGGCGGCGGGTTCTGGCTTTTTTGATCGGGGGGAGGGTTCTGGTTTTGTGGGGCGGGAGGAGGATTTTGGCTTTTTTGGTTCGCAGGAGGATTCTGATTTTGCTGACTCGGCGGGGGATTCTGCGCCACGGTGATGAGGGGAATCCAGAGCAGAATTGCCAGGGCGGGAGCTCCCAGCAGACAAGGCTTCCCTCGAAGTCCAGGCACACGCCATTGCATCGTTTTCAAGAAAAAACGGTCCCCCTCTTGCACACTGGAACTAAGACAGTCCGATGCCGGGATTCCGCCGGAAGTTGGCCGGAAATATTCTCACACCCGAACGCCTCTGGCCCACTCCTGGGATTCGATCGGGCAGAAGTGGGCGTGTGAATTGTCCGCTGAGCAGCCGGGATTACCGTGGCAACTCGCCTTCAAGTAGTGCGCCACAGTCGATGCAACTTGTAGCGCCGCCTTTTCAGGGCGGCATGCCGGTCTCGCCTCGGCGGGACCGGCGCTACATCATGCGTGCCACAAATCGAATGTTGCGGGATCTGCGACGCCCTACACTAGTGGGAGAGCGGTGTGGCGCCGACCAGCTTATCGTTGACTGAACGATAGTAGAGCGCCTCGTTCTCGACGATCACTTCCAAGACTGCCGGAGGATGAATCTGCCCTTGTATGAGCGCCTCCGAGAGTGGATCTTCCAGGTGCTTTTGCAGCGCGCGACGCAGCGGCCGGGCCCCGTAGGAGCGATCCACACAAGTCTTCTCCAGAACCCAGTGGGCGGCTTCGTCCGAAAGCGTCAGCGAGATATTCTTCTGCGCGAGGTTCTGGTTCATCTGCCCGACCAGCAGTTCCAGAATCTGGATCAGGTCGCCGTCGGTCAGCGCGTTGAACACGATGATCTCATCCAGCCGGTTCAGGAACTCGGGATTGAACAGCCGCTTGACCTCGCTCATCACCAGTTCCTCAGCCTTCTTCTCCGTCGCGCCCTCGACAGCCGACTGGAAGCCGAGGTGGGCCCGCCGTTCGAGGTAACGCGCGCCGATGTTGCTGGTCATGATGATGATGGCGTTTTTGAAATCCACAGTGTTGCCCAGGCCGTCGGTCAACTGGCCGTCCTCAAAGACTTGCAGGAGAATATTGAAAACGTCCGGATGCGCCTTCTCGATTTCGTCCAGCAGGATGACGGAATAGGGCGCGCGGCGCACGCGCTCGGTAAGCTGCCCGCCCTCCTCATAACCCACGTATCCGGGAGGTGAGCCAATGAGTTTTGAAACCGAATGCTTCTCCATGAATTCCGACATGTCGAAGCGCACCAGGGCGCGCTCCGAGCCGAACAGGAAGGCGGCCAGCGAGCGCGCCATTTCCGTCTTGCCCACGCCCGTCGGGCCGAGGAACAGGAAGGAGCCTACCGGGCGGCCGGGCAGCTTCAAGCCCGCGCGCGAACGGCGGATGGCGCGCGCCAGAGCGGAGATCGCGCGGTCCTGGCTGATGATGCGCTTGTGGAGCTCGTCCTCCATGCGCAGCAGTTTGGCGCTTTCCTCTTCCTTGATGGCGGTGACGGGCACGCCCGTCCAGCGCGCCACGACTTCCTCAATATCCTCCTGCGTCACCACGCCCATGGCCGTTTCGTCAATGTTGTACTTTTCACGCAACAGGCGCAGGTTCTCGCGCTCCTTGCGCTCTTCGTCGGAGTAGAACCGCGCTTTTTCGAATTCGTGGTTGGCGATGGCATTTTCCATGCGGTGCACCACGAACTTGATGCGCTTCTGCACGTCGATCATCTCTTCCGGCAGCGAGCTCTGGCGCAACTTCACACGCGCCCCCGCCTCATCAATCAGGTCCACGGCCTTGTCCGGCAGGAAACGATCGGGAATGTAGCGATTGGAATGGTAGACGGCGCCGTTCAGCGCTTCGTCCGTGTAGGTGACGGCGTGAAATTTCTCGTACCGGTCCTTGATGCCGAAGAGAATCTTGATGCCCTCCCCCTCCGACGGCGGCGGAACCTTTACTGCCTGGAATCGCCGCTCGAGCGACCGGTCTTTCTCGATCGATTTGCGGTACTCGGCCGGAGTGGTGGCGCCGATGCACTGGATTTCTCCGCGGGAGAGTGCGGGCTTCAGGATGTTGGCGGCGTCCAGCGAACCCTCCGCCGAACCCGCTCCCACCAGGGTGTGAAGCTCATCGATGAAGATGATGGCGTTCTGCGCCTCCATCAATTCCTTCATGATGGTCTTCAGGCGTTCTTCGAACTGCCCGCGATACTTGGTGCCCGCGACGATGAGGGAAAGGTCCAGCGCCAGAATGCGCTTTTCGTTCAGGAAGGAAGGCACATCACCGTCGGCAATGCGCTGGGCAAGACCTTCCACGATGGCGGTCTTTCCCACGCCCGGCTCGCCGATCAGCACGGGATTATTCTTGGTGCGCCGGCAGAGGATCTGGATCACGCGCTCCAGTTCACCCTCGCGGCCAATGAGGGGATCCAACTGGCTTTCCATCGCCGCCTGCGTCAAGTCGCGGCTGAACTCGCCCAATAGCGAGGTTTCCTTGGGCCGCGCCGCAGCCGCTTTATCGCTCTGCACGCGGCTCAACTCTTCGCGCAACGTGGAGAGGCGCAGCCCGCGCTCGTGCAGAATTTCCGCCGCGAACGACTTGTCCTCGCGCAGCAGGCCCAGCAGCAGGTGCTCCGTGCCGATGTGCTTGTGCGCCAGGCGTTCGGCCTCCTCCGCCGCATACGCCAGCACGCGCTTGCATTCCTGGCTGAGGGGCAGGTCCACGGAGGTGGAGACTTTCTCGCGGATGGGCGTGCGGCCCTCAATCTGTTTGCGGATGGATTCAATCGACGTGTGCGAGCGCAGGAAACGATTGGTGAGCGCCTTGTCTTCTCTCAGCAGGCCCAGCAACAGGTGCTCGGTTTCAATAAAGGGGCTGCCGAATTGGCTGGCTTCGTACCGCGCAAAGAAAATCACTCGCCGGGCTTTCTCAGTATACCTCTCGAACATAGCTCCTCAGTTCTTCGTGGAGCCCCGCCTCCCTCCTGTCTCCCGTGCCCTGGGAAGTGCGGGGGTCATGGAACTATTGGAACTACCCATTCCGCCAGCTTGCCCTTCGATAAACGCAAGGTTCGATGGGCGCGGCGGGCTAGGTCCAGATTGTGCGTCGCCAGCACCGAAGTCAAACGATGTGCACGATGCAGGCTCTCGAGCAAGTCGATCACCCGCTCCGCCGTGCGATGATCCAGGCTCCCCGTTGGTTCATCCGCCAGCAGAAGCACCGGCTGATTGGCCAACGCGCGGGCCAAAGCTACCCTCTGTTGCTCTCCGCCTGACAGCTCACCCACGCGGCGGGACCAGGCACTTGCCAAGCCTACCTCACCCAGCAGCTTCCGCGCGCTCGTCCGGGCTTCGTTCCGCCCGCATCCGCGGATTAACTGCGGAATCATCACATTCTCGAGTGCGCCGAACTCCGGCAGAAGATAGTGCATCTGCCAGACAAAGCCTATCTGCTCATTACGATACACGGCGCGTTCGGCTTCCCGGAACCCGCCGAGCTCCTTTCCTTGAAAGTATACCTCACCCGCTGTCGGAGTGTCCAGCGCCGCCAGCATTTGCAGCAAAGTGGTCTTCCCTGAACCAGATTCCCCCACTAGAGCGACAAACTCCCCAGCCCGGACCTCCAAGTTTAAATCGTCCAGCACCAGGATTTCTTCATCGCCGGAGCGGAAGGATTTGGTCAGGTTAACGGCCTTTAAGATTGGTGGTTGTCCGTTGCCCATGGTCTAACCGCGAGCTTCATTGTAACCTGATCATGGCCATGGAAAAGCTCAAACCACAGAGAACACAGAGAATCACGGCGACGTTTTTCTCTGTGCATCTCCGTGATCTCAGTGGTGCCAGGTTTTGCTTGGTTTCGGAAGAACGTGCGGGCATTGTCGGCAGTTACCGCTTGTAAACTGCGCTTCGGTGGCGGATTCGCATCACCTCAACCAGAGTGCGAGCATCGTCGATGGTATACACCACACGGTAATCGCCTACCCTGATTCGCCACTCCTTGTCTCCGCCTTTCAGCTTCTTGCAACCGGGTGGTCTGGGATTCACAGCAAGATTTTCAATGCGCGGGGCGATGCGAGCAATCAAGGATACTGGCAGATCCCTCAGTTCCTTCTCAGCGCTGGAGGTCAGTACGAGGCGATAGTCAGCCACGGAGCTTTCCGCTTCTGATGAGGTCCGCTTTCACTTTGTCCCAAGGCACCCGCTTTTCATTTCGGCGCGATCGGGAGGTCAGGACGTCCTCAAAATCTTCCCAGATTGCCCGGTGCTTCTTGAGATCAATCACCGCCGCGGTTTTGCGGCCTTTCTCGTCGGTGATGAATTGAATTCCAGTCATGATCAGCGCGCTCCTTGGCCTCTTGTTCTAACTCTAGATTTCTCCCCGACCTGTGTCAATAGCATGTAGCCACGGTCAGCGCCGTCCTGACCGTGGAATTTTCTCCGCCCCGTTGCCGCCCCCCCGCGTTTTGACGGCGTTTCTTCAAACTGGCCCCTAGTGCAATTCGTCGACGAAAGACCCACGGTCAAAACATTAACCGCGACGACCTGCTCTGGCATGACTTCGCGAGTGTTAGGGAGAGCATCTTTTGGAGTTGATGGCACACTTCGCCCTCATGCGAGGGGATTCTCAAATGTGCCAACATGCATTGCCCGGGTCCAACCAATCATCTTCCTGAAAGATGGAGTTCCTTTGGGGGGCTTACCCGCTCTGGACCCCAACATGCCCTTTATACGATGCTTCTGCAGATGCTCATATAGGCGCTTCGGCGTGAGACGGACGTTTCTACGGTTGAGCAAACGAGGATTCCGTTGTCGTGCCAGCCAGATTAGAAAGGTTTCTAATTCCCCAATGTCGTCCGACTTGAGATTTCCAGGGCTAAGAAAATACAACCATGCGCTGCCCGTGACTTCTTCGGCAAGGGCGCCAATATACTTTCCCAATTTTTCGGTATCGAGGGCTTCGCGGTACAGAGAGCTCTTCCGGTTTCCTTCATTCTTTCCGACATACCACGGAATCCCAGATCCTTTTCCCCTTTTCCGAATTGCAAAAACATACACGCCTCCAGGGCGCTTCGGAATTTTCTTGTGCTCAAGGTTTGTCATCGATTTTTCCCTAAGCACATAACGAATTTGGATTTTGGAATCCGGTACCTTTTGGGGTTTTAAATAAAGTGGGTAGGGACCATGGATTTCAAATGCCATGAAACGACCTCCGCGGATCTGTCCAGCAGTCTACCAGGAATCTCCTTCTTCAAGGTTAGCGCAGACATCACCTATCGTGTTTGCGACCCCCCGGCGAATCGTAACGAGAGCCCCGCGTCGCATACATAGTGCTCAATGTATGCGCCACCCGCGGCGTTTGTTCATTGTCCAAGATGATCATTCGTACCTCAGGATTTCAACTGGATTTAATCGTGCTGCCGAAAGCGACGGATAAAGCGTTGCGAGAAAGCTGATCGTTAGCGCTGCGGCGGCGATCCAGACTCCGTCCAGCGGATGGGCGTGGAAGGGTACCCAGGAGAGCGAATAAACGTCCGCCTGAAGGGGGAACAATTTGTAGGTATTTCCCAGCCACGAGATCAAATATCCGAGGGTCAGTCCAAGGGCCGTACCCAGGCCGCCGATGGCCACTCCGTGAAGCGTGAACACGGCCCAAATCTGCCGCTGGCGCGCGCCCATGGACATCAGCACGGCGATGTCGCGGTTCTTTTCCATTACCATCATGACCAGCGCAATGAAAATGTTCAGCGCCGCCACCACTATAATCAGGCCGATGGTCAGGACGGTGACCAGCCGCTCCAGGCGCATGGCGCTGAACAGCGAATGGTTTTGCTCGATCCAGGTGGAGGCGTCAAACCCCTTCCCGGCGGCCTGCTTGATTTCTTCCGCCACTTGCGGGGCACGATAGATGTCGTCGATTTTGAACTCAATCACCGACGCGACATCTGCCAGGTCCAAGAGGCGCTGCGCGGCGGCGAGGCTGGTGAACGCCCAGGAGGAATCGAAATCGAAAAACCCGGAATCGAAGATTCCCACCACGCGGAAGTGGCGGAACTTGGGCACGATTTCCAGAGGCGTGAGATAGCCTTGCGGGCTCGTGACCAAAACGGTGTCACCCCTGTAGACTCCCAAGGTCTTCGCCAAGTCCATGCCCAGGATAATCGGGTCGGCATCGGGAAAAGTCTCCGACAATCCGGCCAGCGACCCCTCGCGCAAATGCTGAAGCATCGTCCCCACTTTCACTTCTTTGGCGGGCTCGATTCCTTTCAAATAAATTCCCTGGGCGCGCGAACCGTGGGAGATGAGCAGTTCCCCGTAAAGCGAGGGTGCAGAGGCCACAACGTGGGGCAAACGTCCCAGACGCTCAGCGAGCTCATCGTAATTGCGGA
>JASHTO010000300.1 GCA_030040515.1 Terriglobia bacterium | reverse complement strand
ACGCGGCGAAAGCGCACGCCGGAGGAGATGAAGGAAATCCAGGACCTCGTGGCCGCGGCCATTGGCATCGATCCGCAGCGCGGCGACAAATTGGCGGTGGAAAATCTCTCTTTCCTGACTCTGCCCATTGAGACTCCCACGCCGCCCACCCTCACCGAGCGCGTTGCGCCGATCGTGCAAAAATGGATCAACATCGTCCGCTACGGCGCGCTGTTCCTTCTGTTCGCACTCATGTACCTGCTGGTTTTGCGTCCCATCAAGCGGCAGATCGTGACTACTTTCCAGGATTTCCCCAAGCAACTCGCCATGGCGAAGAGCATGCTCGCGCAAACGGCTGGGGCGGCCGGGGCGCGGAGCGAGGGTCTTGAGGCATCGCTCCAGGCGCTGGAAGAATCACCAACCGAAGCCAAGCAGGCCGCCATGCTGAAAAAGACTCTGCTCGAAAAGGTGAAGAAGGAACCCGGCACCGCCAGCCGCCTGGTTCAAAACTGGATGCGGCAGGAGGGTAAACCGTGACGGCACCCGAGGAAAATGGCGCACCCGCACCGGCTGAAAATCTCACCGGCCTTCGCAAGGCTGCCATTCTCCTAGTCCTGCTGGGAGATGAAGCCGCGAGCCTGGTTTATCGCCACCTTCCGCAGGATGACTTGCAGTTGCTCACGGAAGAGATTTCCGAGCTCGAGTACATCTCTCCGGAGACCGCCGCCAAAATTCTTCAGGAATACTATCGCCTGAGTGTTACGGAGGATTACTTGGCGCAAGGTGGCGCGGACTACGCCCGGGCGCTGCTCGTGAAGGCTTTCGGAGAGGATGGGGCGAAGAATTTGCTCCAGCAGGTCGAGTCGTTTCAGGAGGCTCGCGCCACCAACCTGGACTCGCTGCAAAGGGCCGATCCCCGCCAATTGGTGATGTTCGTCGAGGGCGAGCATCCGCAAACCATCGCGCTGGTGCTGGCGCACCTGGGATTGAAGTCAGCTTCCGAGGTTCTGCTGCTTCTGCCCGAAAAAACGCGCGCGGAAGTGGTGCGCCGCCTCGCGGAAATGCACCAGTTCTCCCCGGAAATGGTCCAGAAAATTTCCCTGGTCCTCAATAAGAAGCTGCGCGCTTTGGGCGAGCAGAATCGCCGCGCTTACGGCGGCATTGCCGCCGTCTCCGACATGCTCAACCGGGTGGAGCCCGGCACCGCCAAAACCATATTGGAAGTGATCGAGCAGGATGATCCCAAGCTGGCGCTGAGCATTCGCAATCTGATGTTCACCTTTGAGGATTTCCTGTCGGTCCCCGAAAGCAGCATGCGCGAACTTTTGAGCCAGTTGGACAAGAAGACTCTGGCGCTCGCGCTGAAAGGCTCCTCCGAGGACATGCGGAATCACATTTTCAAGACCATGTCTTCGCGCGCCTCGCAGATGCTGAAGGAGGACATGGAAGCCCTGGGGCCGGTGCGCTCCAAGGAAGTGACCGCAGCGCAGCAGGAAGTGGTGCAACTGGCGCGCAAGCTCGAGGCCGAGGGGAAATTGACTTTGAAGAGCTTTGGAGATGACGCTTATGTTGTCTGATTCGACCGCCGCTGCCCCATCCGCCGAATCGCAAGCCCAAACGTATGTTTACCCGGCCCCGCTCACCTCCGGGACAACGCCGAAGCCACCTTCGTCCGGGGCCGACCCCTCCACGCTGGAACGCTTATGGACTACTGAGCCCAAGCCGTCCGACCGCTCGGGGGTAAGCGAAGAACAGGCCAGAGCCCGGGAAGCACGCGCGCGAAAAGAAGGGCGTGAGGAAGGTCTGGCGCAGAGCCGCGCCGAGTTCGAGAAAAAATTGACAGGGGAAAAGCAGAACCTCCTTCAGGCCCTTGGCGATTTCGTTCAGGAGCGCGATAAGTATTTTCACCGGGTGGAATCGGAGGTGGTGAGTCTGACCCTGGCGATCGCGCGGAAAATTCTGCATCGCGAAGCTCAGGTTGATCCCTTGCTTCTTGAGGGAGTGGTGCGCGTCGGCCTCGATAACATCGCCGCCGGAACCCACGTTCGATTAAGGGTCCACCCGGATCAGGTCCCGGTATGGCAACAATTTATTGCCGCGCAACCGGATTTGAAATCGCCGCCGGAATTGATGGGCGACGCCACGCTCGGCCCCGGCCGCTGCATTCTGGAAACGGATTGGGGATCGACCGATCTGACTCTCGAAACGCAACTGAAGGAAATCGAGCAGGGCTTTTTTGATTTGCTGGCGCAAAAGCCTAATAAACTGTGATTTTCCGGGAAAGCGAGTCAGGTAAGTAAATATCTTCCGCCAAAGCCGGAGGCTTCGGCGTCGTGAGCCCCTCAAGGGGGCCAAAACGAGCAAGGGAGCCCTCACCCACCGCATTGCGGTCCCCCCTCTCCCCTGGGGAGAGGGAAAAACATTTTACGCGTGCCGCGGTGCTACAAAATTTTCTTTTCCCTCTCCCGTGGGGAGAGGGTGGCTCGCAACCGGCGTTCTCATCAGCCGGGGCGAGTCGGGTGAGGGGTCTTTTCAAACCTTCATGCCGAAAGGGTTCGTTCAGACACAATCGCGCCATCAAAGCCCCATGGAAAACCATCCGCTTCTATCCCCGTATTTTCGCCGCTTGCAGAGCCTCTCCACGGCGCGCTGGTACGGTCGTGTTACCAAAGCAGTGGGGCACATTGTGGAGTCGGAGGGCCCCTTCTGCTCGCTCGGGGAGTGCTGTGAGATTTCCGGCCCCGGCGGCGAGGTTCACGCGGGAGAAGTGGTAGGCTTCCGCGGCACCAACGTCCTCTCGATGCCGCTGGAACGGCTGGGCGGTATCCGTTTTGGCGACCGCATCGCCACCTGGGGAGCCCAGCCGACTTTGCGCGTGGGCGAAGAGCTGCTGGGGCGGGTGATTGACGGGCAGGGCAAGCCGCTCGACTCCCGGCCCGACTACGCGGCGTGCGAATACTGGCCGGTGCATTCGCTCGGGCCCTCGCCGCTCCATCGCCACTCAATTCGCGAGCCGCTCGGCTGCGGCGTGCGCGCCATCGACGCATTCATCACCTGCGGCCGCGGCCAGAGAGTAGGAGTTTTCGGCGGCAGCGGTGTGGGGAAAAGCACGCTTCTGGGACTGATGGCGCGCGGCAGCGCGGCGGATGTAACGGTAATGGCGCTGGTGGGCGAGCGGGGACGCGAGGTGCGCGAGTTTCTGGAAGGAACGCTGGGAGAAGAGGGCCGAAGACGCTCCGTCGTAGTCGTCTCCACCTCGGACCAATCGCCTCTGCTGCGCATCCGCGCGGCACTGGTGGCCACCACCGTGGCCGAATACTTCGCCATGAAAAACCAAAGCGTCCTGCTGGTGGTCGATTCCCTCACGCGCCTGGCCATGGCGCAGCGCGAAATTGGCCTGGCGGCGGGGGAACCTCCCACCGCCAAGGGTTATACGCCCTCCGTGTTCACTTTGCTGGCTCAACTCATCGAGCGCGCCGGGCACTTCAATGGCGGCAGCATCACGGCCTTCTATACCGTGCTGATGGAAGGGGATGACCAGCAGGATCCCCTCGTCGATTCCGTTCGCGCCTTGCTGGATGGCCACGTGGTGCTCGATCGGCGACTCAGCTCGCAAAACCACTACCCGCCGATCTCCGTTCTTGACAGCCTGAGCAGGCTGATGCCTGCCGTATGCGCTCCCGAGCACCTGGAAAAGGCCCGGCGGCTGCGCAGGCTCCTTGCCGCCTACACCGCTTCCGAAGATTTAATCCGAGTGGGAGCTTACCAGAAAGGCCTTGACCCGGTTCTGGACCAGGCCATTGAAGTCGTCCCGCCGCTCAATGCGTTCCTTCAGCAGCGGGCAAATGAAAAAGCGCCCATGAACAACACCTTGACGGCACTCCAGGCGTTGCCGGGGTAAAGCAGGTAGCCACGGTCAGCGCCTTTCTGACCGTGGGCTCTTCTTGAGATGTAGAAAACCCACGGTCAAAACATCATTGACCGTGGCTACCGGTTGTGCCGCCCTCGCGGGCGGCTTTACGGATATGCCCTTCCGATTTCCACTGCAAGCCGTGCTTCGCTGCCGCGAAAGCTTTGAGCGGCGGGAGCGCCAGCGCCTGCAGATCATCTCGCGCGAAGTGATCAAGGCGCAGCAGCAGTGGGAGCGAGGAAAACTCGAACGGGCGAATGCCCTGAGCCAAATGCACCAAAGAATGCGTCAGGGATTGTCCGCCGGGGAATTGCAGTTTGATCTGGCCTGCGACCGCGCGCGCGTGCGGCGAATCGCAGCATGGTATGACCGCCTGTCAAAGCTCAAGGAATTGCAGCGCCGCCAAATTGAAGTCTTCCGCCACACCCAGCAGCAGAGGAAGATCATGGAGAACCTTCGCGACCGCCAGCGCGCCGCCTACCAGCTTTTGCAGGACCGCCGGACGCAGCAGCAGATGGACGATCGCTACCTCATCACACATGCCAGCCAGTTTTCCAGGTCGTAGCGTAGCGCCGGGTTTTGGCCCGGCTTACCACCCTAAAGGGCGGCGCTGCAAGTTGCGTTATCTGCGACAATCAATCCCGTAATTGAAAATTCACCGCAATCGTGGTGGCGACTTCAATGGGGTTACCATTGAGCAGGGTTGGCTTATACCGCCAGGTTTTTACGGCGTCCAGCGCGGACCGGGACAGAGCCTCGTTAGGGGATGTAATGACCTTGAAGCTTATGGGTATCCCGTCCTTCGAGATCACGGCTTCCAACAAAACCTCACCCTGAATGCCCTTGGCGCGGACGCTCTCGGGGTAGTCCGGATGCGTCGCAGCAATCAGTTTGGCCGCTTCGATCGAGCCGCCCACTCGGATGCGTTCAGGCGCGGTAGGGGCCGGCGCCGGAGTCGCTCCCTTCACCTTTGCGCCCGTTACCGTAACGGTCTGGTAGACCTCGCCGGGCGAGAGAACAATATTCAATGATGCCGGCATCTTCTCGCAGGAACAGATTGTCGTCTGCGAATTTACAAAGCCGGGTTTCATCACTGTCAGGTTCCACCCGTCCGCAGGCAGGTTCGTGAAGGAAAATTCCCCCAATTCGTTCGTCTCGGTGGATTGCTTTGCGCCGTTAACCTTATCCAAAATTGTGACATTTGCCCTGGGCACGCGCGCCCCGCTGGGATC
>JASHTO010000299.1 GCA_030040515.1 Terriglobia bacterium | reverse complement strand
AGGTGCGAGTCTCCCTTCGCTGAACAGAAGCCTCGGGAGACACCCAGCTCCTGGTGGTCTGCCTTCGAGGTGGCCCGCCGCCACCTTTCGCTTAAGCTACAAGTGGCGGGCCACCCGAAGCTTTAGCGTAGGGTGGCGGAGAGGGTGGGATTCGAACCCACGTGCCCGCTTTTGGCAGGCAAGACGCTTTCGAGGCGCCCCCGTTATGACCACTTCGGTACCTCTCCGCGGCAAATCGAAATTAGAAACTCAAAATTTGAAGCTCGCTCTTCCCGTCTCCGATCCGACGGTTGCGACCAGCACGCGCCCCTACGATTTTGGGAGGCTTCTTGCCCGCTTCCTTCGCCGTTGAAAGAAATTTCGCAGCAGGGCCGCGCTTTCCTCCGCTCGCACTCCTGAAACGACCTCGGCCCGATGATTCAATCCCGGATGGTCAAGGACATTCAGCACCGACCCGCAGGCCCCGGCCTTCGGGTCGCGCGCGCCGAACACCGTGCGCCGCAAGCGCGCCTGCACGATTGCTCCCGCGCACATCGCGCAAGGTTCAATTGTAACATACAGGTCGCACCCCTCCAGACGGTAGTTGCCCGCCTTGCGCGCCGCGCGCCGCAGCGCCAGGATTTCCGCGTGCGCAGACGGATCGTGCAAATGAATCGGGCGATTGTGCGCGCGCGCCAGCACCTGCCCATCGCGCACGACGACGGCGCCAACGGGAACTTCTCCTTCGCGGGCTCCGCGCTCCGCCTCGCGGAGCGCCGCGCGCATAAATCGCTCGTCTGCGGAAGCCCCTTCAACTCTCGCCGTGCTTCTTGCCATGAATCCATCGTAGCACGCAGGAGTTTTCGGACATCAGTTTTCAATCAATCATCCTCCGGCAAAGCCGGAGAAGCTGTGAAGAAATCAGGTCAGCAGGAAAACACCTCACGCAAAGGCGCCAAGGCGCAAAGCACCGCCAAGAAAAGCAAGCACTTTCCGCCTTGCCGAACTTTGCGTCTTGGCGCCTTTGCGTGAGATCGTTTTAACCTTGCACATCCCTGCTGAGTTGGTGTAGTAATGGCGATGCCATTCTGAGTTATGGGAGAAGGGACCGACATGATGAATCGAAGAAAATTCCTGAGTCGCACCGCACTGGGATTCGCGTCGTTGGCTGCCGCGCAGGCGCCGCATCGGCTCTTTGCCAACCCTTACGGAAAACCCATCGGCCTTCAGCTTTATACGCTGCGCGACGATCTTCAGAAGAACATGCAGGGAACGCTCAAGCAGGTCGCGGCAATCGGGATCAAGGAGGTTGAGCTTTACGACCTCTACGGAATGGCGCCCGCGGAATTCCGAAAAATTCTTGACGATGATGGCCTCACCGCTCCCAGCGGGCATTACATGACCAAGAATCTGCATGGAAACTGGGAGCAGGATATTGAAAACGCCAACATCATCGGCATGAAATACATGGTGAACGCTATCATCATGCCGGAGGAACGGAAAACCTTCGACGACTGGAAGCGCCTGGCCGATCTCTTCAACAAAGCCGGCGAGCAAACTCGGAAGGCCGGCATCCAATACTGCTATCACAACCACAATTTCGAATTTCAGACCTTCGGGGGCACTACGGTATACGAATTCCTGCTGAAGAACCTCGATGCGAACCTGGTGAAGTTTGAAATGGACTGCTTCTGGATGACGCACGCGGGCCAGGATCCGGTCGCCTATTTCAAAAAATACCCCGGCCGATTTCCGCTGTTGCACATCAAGGATATGAAAGACCATCCCGCTGTCGCGCATGAGTTCGACGCCAAGATGGGCCTCTTCGCGCCCGTCGGCCACGGTACCATCGAGTGGAAACGCATTTTCGCCGCTGCGCCCACCGGGGGGATGAAACACTTCTTCATCGAGCAGGATTACTGCGAGCAGCCGCCGCTGGAAGCCGTGAGGATGAGTTACGCGTACCTGCACAGCTTGACGTGAGGTTTGCGCAGGCTTGAAACCTTGGCACGCTAAGGTTTAGTGCGTGGCGCAGCCGGGGGATCTTCGCGCAGGTCGGCGGTCCAATCATCCGGCGGAAACGAGATTCCCCAGATATTTTGCGCTTCCACCAACTGGAGCGCCACGCTACGCAGGCCGTCCGGCGATTGATTTCCGTCCAGCCACACAACTTTGGAATTCGCCGACTTGCCGCTCGCAGGGTTCTCAATCAGGACCTCCGAGCCCATCTTCAGGCGGCGGGTGGTCGCAATCTTTCCGCCGTGTTTGTTCACCACCTGAGTGCGCACACCTTCACTAAAATCATTGCCGTCAATATCCACTCCCGAGATAACAACCGGAATGGAGATGGAAAGGCGCGTGCTTCTGCGGTCCTGAGCCTGCTTCATTGGAGCTCCACCCATATTTGCACTCGGACTGGTGAACCTGAAGCGTATTATAACGGGCGGCCGCCCGCAAGACAATGCCTACCCCGAAGCTTGAAGCAGTGCAGTTTGGTGGAGAGACGGCTTTACGCCGCCATTTGGCAAGGTGAACTCGCCGCTACGAATTCAAAACCTGGCGTAAGGTCTTCTGGATTCAGTGGGGGTGAGTTCCCGTCCCATCTAGGGAATAGTGCGATTGGCCGTTGGGGGATCTTCACGCAGCTCGACGGTCCAATCTTCAGGGGGAAACGAAATTCCCCAGATATTCTGCGCCTCCATCAACTGGAGAGCCACACTGCGCTTATCGTCAGGTGATGGATTTCCATCCAGCCACACCACGATGGAATTCACTGACCTGCCGTTGGCGGGGTTTTCAATCAAAACCTCTGCACCCATCACCAGGCGGTGCATGGTGGCTATCTTCGCGCCATGCTTGTTAACTACCTGGGTGCGCACGCCCTCGATGAAATCTTTTCCTTCAATGTCCGCTCCTGTGATAACGATGGGAATGGAAATAGCCAGGCGTGTGCTTCTGCGTCCTTCAGCCTGTGGCGTAGTAGCTCCGCCCATATTTGCACCTGGACTGGCGAACCTGATGCATATAATAACAGGCAGCCGCCCGCAAGACAATACCTTTCACTATAATGCTGGCCGGTAAGAGTCGGGCGGTTCTACCTCTGCGGTTTAAGATAAACCACGCCCAGTGGCGGCAGGGTTAATTGCAGGCTGCACGGCTGGTTTTGCCACGCGATGCGGACGCCCTGGCAGCCGGCGGAGTTGGTCACGCCGCTCCCGCCGTATCGCCCGTCATCGGTATTCAGGATCTCGCCATAGAAGCACGCTTCCGGAACCCCTACGTGATAACCGTGGTGCACCACAGGAGTAAAGTTGCAGACCACCACCAGGTAATCGCCCGGCGCAGAGCCTTTACGCAGAAAAGCAATTACCGAATGGTCGGCATCGTAGAAATCGATCCATTCGAAACCCGTGTACTCGAAATCAATCTGGTGGAGCGCGCCCTCGGCGCGGCACAGCCGGTTGAGCTCGCCCACCAGACCCTGAAGTTTGCGGTGAGGTTCGAAGTCGAGCAGCATCCACTCGATCTCGCGCGACGCGTCCCACTCATTCCACTGGCCGAATTCTCCGCTCATGAAGAGCATCTTCTTTCCCGGGTGCGCGTAAAGAAACGCGTAGAGCGCCCGCAGGTTGGCGAACTGCTGCCAGTAATCTCCGGGCATTTTGGCCAGCAGCGCGCGCTTGCCATGCACCACTTCGTCGTGGGAAAGCACCAGGGCAAAATTTTCGTTGAACGCATAAAGCAACGAGAAAGTCAGGTTGGAGTGTTGGTAGCGGCGGAAAATCGGGTCGGTGGAAAAATATTGCAGCGTATCGTGCATCCAGCCCATATTCCATTTCAGGCTGAAGCCCAGGCCCCCGACGTAAGTGGGGCGCGAAACCATGGGCCATGACGTGGATTCCTCGGCGATGGTCAGCACGCCGGGATGATGCTCGTGCGCGAGCTCATTGAATCCCTTGATGAACGAGATGGCCTCCAGGTTTTCCTTGCCGCCGAAGACATTCGGAACCCACTCGCCCTCCTTGCGCGAGTAGTTGAGGTAAAGCATGGAAGCGACGGCGTCCACGCGCAGGCCGTCGATGTGATATTTCTCCAGCCAGAACAGCGCGCTTGACCACAGAAAACTGCGCACCTCCGTGCGGCCGTAATTGAAGATGCGCGTGCCCCAGTCGGGATGCTCGCGCAGGCGCGGATCGTCATGCTCGTAGAGGTGAGTGCCGTCGAAGAACGCCAGGCCATGCGCGTCGGAGGGAAAGTGCGCCGGCACCCAATCCAGAATCACGCCGATCCCGCGCTGGTGCAGGCAATCGACGAAGTACATAAAATCTTCCGGAGTGCCGTACCGGCTGGTGGGCGCAAAATATCCGGTGGTCTGGTAGCCCCACGACTCATCCAGCGGATGCTCCATCACCGGCAGCAATTCCACGTGCGTAAATCCCCACTTCGAAGCGTAATCCGCCAGTTGGCCGGCGATCTCGCGATAATTCAGCACGCTGCCATCGCTGTGCGAGCGCCGCCACGAGCCCAGATGGACTTCGTAAATCGTCACGGGCGCGCCCAGCGCCTGGCGCGATTGCCGCTCCGCTATCCACGCCTGATCGTTCCACTTGTAGCGATTCAAGTCGTAGACGATGGAAGCGGTTTTGGGTCGGCGCTCGGCGTAAAAACCGAAGGGATCGCTCTTCACCCCGAGGTAGTTGAGGTATCGCCCCTTGATTTCGAATTTGTACAGCTCGCCCTCGCGCAATCCCGGAAGAAAAATCTCCCAGATGCCTGCCCCGCCGCGCACGCGCATGGGGTGCCGCCGGCCGTCCCAACTGTTGAAGTTCCCCACCACGCTCACCCGCTGCGCGTTGGGAGCCCACACGGCGAACGCCACGCCGCGCACGCCGCCCATTTCCATCACGTGCGCGCCCAGCCG
>JASHTO010000298.1 GCA_030040515.1 Terriglobia bacterium | reverse complement strand
CGTTGCCTGAGCCCTCGCCATTTGCGCCGTGACACTTCGCGCAATGGGCGGCATAATCGGGAGCGCCTGCCTGTGGCGGACCCGAATAGGGGTTTCTTGTAGCCTTGGCCGATGCCGGAGCACCATGAAAGGCCTGAGTCTGCGCCGGCGATGCTGAAAGTCGAAGAAGGGACAGCGCCAAACACGCCGTCGCCATTATGGCTAGGATGCGTGGAGTCGTTCTCAAAATACTGACCTCCCAAATCGGATGGTTTACGTGGTTTACTTTAGGCCATGGAGATGCTCGACAGAACCGTCCGCAAAGCGACGTTGGCTTTCTAGGAGCTGAAAATCACATAAATCCGTGCAGCACTCCATATCATATCGGCTCGAATCGAAGCGAACTAGTATACTGAAAATCAACCCGGGCTGCCATCTGGTATCCTGGCATTGGGGCGAGGCGCGACCAAAATGCTTATCTATCTATTGGCCCTCGTGGGCGGAATCCTTACTATTGTAAGTCCCTGTATTCTCCCGGTTCTGCCTTTCGTGTTCTCGCGTGCCGATCAACCCTTCCGGCGGAGTGGCCTGCCTCTTCTCGCGGGCATGGCGATTACCTTTGCCGTTGTGGCGAGCGTCGCCACCGTGGCGGGCGCCTGGATCGTTCGCGCCAACCAGATTGGAAGAGCGCTCGCGCTCATCGTTTTTCTGGTGGTGGGTCTTGCCTTGATCTTCCCGCTTATCGCCGAATCACTATCGCGGCCGTTCGTTCGGCTGGGCGAGCGAGTTCAGCGGAAAGCAGAGGCAGCCCCCAGCGTCGCACAGTCTGTCTTGCTGGGTGTGGCGACGGGTTTGCTTTGGGCTCCTTGCGCCGGCCCCATTCTGGGACTTATTCTTACCGGTGCCGCCGTGCAAGGGGCGAGCGCGCAGACCGCAATTTTATTGTTGGCATTCGCGTTGGGAGCAGCGCTTTCGATGGGTCTTGCGCTACTCGCCGGAAACAAGGTGTTTATGCTCATGAAGCGTTCGTTGGGAATGGAAGAATGGATTCGCCGCGGGTTAGGTGCGGCGGTCCTTTTGGGCGTCATCGCCATTGCCTTTGGATGGGATCAGGGAATCTTAAGGCGAGTCTCCCTGGCCAGCACCTCCGGCGTCGAGCAGAACCTGGTGGACCGCTTACACCCGGTGACGAAGCCTTCCGGCGCGAATGCACCCGCCATGAGCGCCGATCCCGCGCAAGCACAGCCGTCGATGACGATGATGGCGGCCAAGAACGCCCAGGCGCCACTGCCCGTGGAAGGAACGCTGCCGAGCCTGGACGGCGCGGTGGCGTGGCTCAATTCCTCGTCGCTCGGACCGAAGGACCTGAAAGGCAAAGTGGTGCTGATCGACTTCTGGACCTACTCCTGTATTAACTGCCTGCGCTCCATTCCTTACATCGAGGCTTGGGCGGAAAAATACAAGGCCGACGGCCTCGTGGTGATTGGGGTTCACACTCCCGAGTTTGCCTTTGAAAAGGATCAGACCAACGTCGCACGGGCGGTACGCGAGTTGAAAATAACCTATCCCGTCGCCATCGACAGCAATTACGCGATTTGGAAAGCCTTTAACAACCAGTATTGGCCTGCCCACTACTTTATCGACCGGCAGGGAAAAATTCGCTACCACCACTTCGGGGAAGGAGAGTATGACCAGTCGGAACGTGTCATCCGCCAGTTGTTGAAGGAGGGCAATACACCCCTGGCGGTCACGGCCTTGGTGGAAGTGAATGGCGTGGGAGCGCAGGCTGCTGCGGATTTTGACGATGTGCGGTCCCCGGAAACGTATATTGGTTATGAGCGGCGACAGAACTTTGTTTCCCCGGAGGCCCTCAAAAAAGATTCCGCGACAACCTACACTTCACCGGGCCGGCTGGATGTGAATGAATGGGCGCTGGCGGGTAAATGGAAGGTGAGCGACGAGCGAGCCGATCTGGTTGCCACGCCGGGCAAAATTGTTTTCCGGTTCCACGCCCGCGATCTGCACCTTGTATTGGGGCCGGCCAAAGGTAACAAGCCTGTTCGGTTCCGCATCCTACTGGATGGCGCCCCACCCGCCGAGGACCACGGAACGGATGTGGATGCACAGGGCGATGGAACAGTGAAGGAGTATCGTCTTTACCAACTGATCCGGCAGAAAGGCAAGATCGAAAACCGCACGTTTCAAATAGAATTTCTCGACCCGGGCGTGCAGGCCTTCGCATTTACGTTCGGTTAGTTTGGAATGAAGGAGGCATTATGAACTACAAGGGCGTTCATGGGCAACGCGGTTTTGGGCGCAGGCAGTTCTTTTCGGTGTCCGGCGCTGCTCTTGCTGGGCTGGCGATTTGGGGTTATGAGCAAGTGAACTCCAGTCCCCTCGAGGCCGCCGCCAAAGCGCCGAAGCTAGTGAAGATTGTCGAATTCACGGACGCCGGCGAGCGCAAAGGAGAGGTTCTGGTGCCCATGATCCAAAAGACCGACGCCGAGTGGAAGGCGCTATTGTCACCTGCGGCATTTGAGGTGACCCGGCGTGAGGGAACGGAACGTCCGTTTTCGGGAGCAAACCTCAACATCCATGACAAAGGCGTGTTTCGCTGCATCTGCTGCGATACGGCGTTGTTCAGTTCGGACACGAAGTTCGAATCCGGCACGGGCTGGCCGAGTTTCTGGCAGCCCATTGCCAAGGAAAATGCCGTCGAGTCAATCGACGACAGCATGGGGATCATGCGAACCGCAGTTTCCTGCCGGAGGTGTGATGCGCATCTTGGGCATGTGTTTGATGACGGCCCGCGACCCACAGGCCTGCGCTATTGCATGAATTCTGTAGCGTTGCGCTTTGCGAAGGCTGCTTAGCCTCGTGCGAAGTAATGCCCACTCATTGATGGCGCTCTGGACAGCTTATTGTGGAAGCGCGAAGGCAACGTAGACCCCGCCGGAAGGTGCGGTGAGGTCTTTGCCTCCTCCCGCGCCAATCACCACGTACTGACGTCCGCCTACTTCATACGTTGCCGGAGTGGCATTGCCGGCGAAGGGCAGGGTGGTTTCCCACAGCAGCTTGCCGGTGGACTTGTCGAAGGCGTGGAATTTTTTGTCAAAGTTGGTGGCGCCGATGAAGAGCAGTCCGCCTGCGGTCACGACCGGGCCACCATAATTTTCCGTGCCCGTATTCTTCATCCCCTGGGCGACAAGTGCGGGATATTCTCCAAAGGGTATCTTCCAGACGTATGCCCCCGTGTCCAGATTAATGGCGTTGAGCGTTCCCCAGGGAGGAACCACGGCGGGATAGCCGTCAGGATCGAGAAACTTGCCATATCCCGCAAACCGGAGTTTTGCGGGTGGACCTTCGTCCGCTGCCTGCTGCAGCTTCCTTTTGTCCTCGATCCCCACGAGGAAGTGCACCAGCGCTGTGACGTACTGAGGGGGGAGATTGCTGAACGAAGGCATTCGTCCGCGGCCTTGCTGAATGACGGTTGAGATCTGCTGCTGGGTCATGCGTGAGCCGATGCCCCGGAGCGACGGAAAATCGGGAGGCGAGCCCCCCAAATCGTCATGATGGCAGACCGCGCACTGGTTCATATAAACGTGCCGGCCGGTGGTGTCCTGGGAAGTGTTTTCCTCGAGTCCGCCGGTATCGACGATGTCATTCGAGTTGACGTAGAGAATTCTGGTCTCCGGGTCCACGGCCGGACCGCCCCACTCCCCACCGCCATCGTAACCGGGAAAAACCACGGTGTCCTGGCCCACGGTGAAAGGCAGGAATTGCCCGTCACTCCGCATTTTGCGGAATTTTTCGAGCGCCCAGGCGTGCACTGCCGGCGTTCGGTTCGTCACCATGTCCTCCGTAAACAACTGGCGCGCGTAGGGAGCGGGCAAAGTTGGAAGCGGCTGAGTGGGCGCGGTCACTTCTCCTTCCGCCGGGCTCGGAGGATAGGCTCGATCCTCAATGGGAAACAGCGGCTTTCCGTTCGTGCGGTCAAACAAGAAGACAAAGCCTTGTTTGGAGGTTTGGGCCACAGCGTCAACCGGTTTCCCATGGCGATAAACCGTAACCAAAACGGGTGGGGATGGGAAGTCGCGATCCCAAAGATCGTGGTGGACGCCTTGAAAGTGCCAAATGCGCTTTCCGGTTGCGGCATCGAGGGCCAGCAGGCAATTGGCAAACAGGTCGTCACCCAGGCGATTGGCGCCGTAAAAGTCTGCCGCCGCGGAGCCGGTGGGTACATAGACGATGCCGCGCTGAGGATCCAGCGCCATGCCCGCCCAATTGTTGGCGGCGCCGCTGTAGGTCCAGGCGTCGGGCGGCCAGGTGTCATAGCCGAACTCACCGGGATGAGGAATCGTGTGAAATGACCAGCGCAGCTTGCCGGTGCGCACGGCGTAGGCGCGAATGTCACCCGGAGCACAGGGCAACGATTCGGGCTCCCGGCCGCCGACAATCAACAAATCTTTGTAGACGATGCCGGGGCTGGTGAGTGCGATGAACAGCGAGTGAGGATCGCGGCCCAGGCCCTCACGCAGGTCCACGCGGCCATTATGGCCGAACGAGGGAATAGGCTTCCCCGTGCGCGCGTCGAGGGCATAAACGTAATTCATAATCCCCGCCAGAATGCGGCGGTGTTGCCCATCGCTCCAGGTGGCCAGCCCCCGATCCGGCTGGCGCCCCACGATCCCGGAGTCAAACTTCCACAGAAGCTTGCCGGTTGCAGCATCCAGGGCAATCACCTTTTGCGTAGGCGTGTAGGCGTACACCACCCCCTCGACCTCGAGGGGGCTGGTTTCCAGACCTCCCGACTCGCCGGAGTCGTAGGTCCAGGCCACTTGGAGTTGCTGGACGTTATCACGATTGATTTGCGCGAGGGGGGAATACCGCATGTCCAGCGGAGAGCCGCCATAAACCGGCCATTCGTTCACTTCACCAGCCGGCTGCGTTGTACTTTCCTCTTGCGCGCGCAGAAAGAGGGAATGGCTGAATAGGAGAAGCAGAAATATCGCCCCGGCCGTTATGGCCATGTATTTCCTTGTAACTACACGCTCGTCTGACACTCTTGGAGCCCCCCTTCAATTCTATACGGAGCGACGCAAAGGCTTGCGTAATCAACTATAGCTGCGGTCTCTTCTCGCCGACGACGGAGCGGAGACCGCCGCTTCAAGTTATGTCGCTGAGTATGATGATCTACGAACCTCGCAACCGGGAGCGCATTTTAGCACCAACCGATTTAAAGTGTGCGAACCTGTTTGGACCAAAGGCGCTATCTTCAGTGATCATCCTCCGGCAAAGCCGGAGGCTTTGCGGTGGCTGGCCCCTCAAAGGGGCCTGACCGCCAGAAAGAAACCCCTCACCCTATCACCCCTTCTCCCCTCTTCCCTGGGGAGAGGGAAGAGGGGGAGGGGAGTTGGGATGAGGGGTCCGTTTGAAACGATTAAAGCCCACGACTTGTTGATTCCCGGACCTGTCCAAACCCCGACTGCCACCCCAGCAAAGCCGGGGATCTCCCAACGGATTTGGCCGTCATGGTTTTGACTCGCTCTGAATATCTTCGGTATTCTCTGCAAATCCGCAAAAGCCCACGAGGAGGGTATCCCCATGAGCGCACCGGCCTGCCATCTTATTGCAGTGCATATCTATAAACTTATCCGCCGGCCGCGAAGGCCCGAAGGTTGGCGGCTTTGGGCGATTGCTACGCTTCTCGCTGCCCTGCTCGTTCCGGCTCCTTCGGCCCGGGCGCAGGAGCCCATTTCTCCATCAACGATTTCATTTGGCAATCAGCCCTTGAATCAGCCCAGCGCAGGGATGGGCGCAACCTTCAGGAATTCACTCAAAGCACCATTCGCCGTCCGGAGCATCAGAATCAGCGGCGATGCTGCGGCGGATTTCGCAGCGAGGGGAGATTGCCCACAAAGTCCCCGCACCCTCGAGGCAGGCAAAAGCTGCACAATCACCGTGACGTTCACTCCCTCGATGGCAGGCCTGCGCACCGCGATGCTCACGATTAGGGATGACTCGCCGGCATCGCCGCGAACGTTTTCATTGGTGGGAACGGGTGTAGCTTCCATCGATCTCGCCGCTGCCGGCGGAGTGGTTGAGGATGCGAGTGCAAACGGCACAGCTTCCAATCAACAAAACACCGAAAATACCTCAGGCGCAACGGTCTCCGACAGAGAGCTGGCGCCCCGGCCGGCCAGACCCGGAGTGAGCGCCGGCAGTGGACTGTTACCGGCCACTCTGGCCCCCGTGAGCAGTTCGGGCAGCGCCATTGGCCTGGTGTCGATCGTCGTGTCGCCGGCGAACTCCTCCATCAGCGCGGGCGGCACGCAGCAATTCACCGCAACCGGTGTCTACAGCGACGGCACTTCGGTGAATTTGACGTCCTCGGTAGGCTGGGGTTCGTCCTCGCCCACCATCGGTACGATTAATGGCGCAGGCTTGGCAACAGGAGTGGTCGCCGGCAGCACGGTAATCACCGCCGGCTACGCCTCAGTGAGCAGCCCGCCGGTTGCGGAGGCAGGCAGCGTCACCGTCAGCGCGCCGCCCATCGTGGTTTCCTCACCGGGCGTGCTAAGCGGCTCGACCACGCTCACCGTAACAGGTCCGGCCGTCGGCTTCTCTAACACCGGGAGTCTGAACACTTCGCGCATGTCTGCCACCGCCACGCTACTGAACAATGGCATGGTGCTGATCGCCGGGGGCTTTAACACCACTCCCCTGGCTAGCGCGGAGCTGTACAACCCGGGCACTGGAACCTTCACGGCAACCGGCAGTCTGAACTTCGCGCGCTTTGCGTTCACGGCGACGCTGCTCAACAACGACATGGTGCTGATGGCGGGCGGCGAGGATGCTAATACCGCGGTCGATTCCGCGGAACTCTATAATCCCGTGACGGGCAGCTTCTCCCTTACCGGCAACCTGAATGTTGCGCGCTACTACCACACCGCGACCCTCCTGAACAACGGCTTGGTGCTGATCACGGGGGGTCTGGCCTTGACAACGAAATCCTTGCCAGCGCGGAGCTTTACAATCCCGCCACCGGCACCTTCTCCCTTACCGGCAGCCTGAACTCCGCGCGCACCGGTCACACGGCGACCCTCTTGAACAACGGCATGGTGCTGATGACGGGCGGCACCGGTACCAGCACGATATTGAGCAGCGCAGCGATCTACAATCCCGCCACCGGCACTTTCACGCTCACTGGAAGCATGACCGCCGCGCGCCCATATCATACTGCGACGCTGCTGAACAATGGATTGGTGCTGATCGCCGGCGGAGAGGAATACTCGGTGGGGTGGGTCAGTAACGCGTATGTGTTTTAGGGAGTTCCAAGGATTCAAGCCGTCCGAACTTCCGCACGGAACGGTTTGCACCGCACCGATTCCCGGCTTGTAAGACACGGAATGGCAGTGGGTCAGTTTGAAATTCCGTAGGGGCAGGGCTCGTCCCTGCCCTTAAACCGAGGGCACCCGCAAGGGGTGCCCCCACTCCGATATTTGAAACTGACCCATTACGCACGGAATGAACCTCCCCCGACGCGAAGCTCAGAAGATGGTAGGATACTAAACCCGCGAGTGAGCTTTGGCGTATATACTTTTTTCCGGGAGGGTTTTTCATCATGTCACGATTTTGCTTGATGGCTTTGGCCATCATTTTCACCGCTGGTTCGCTGGCAGCACAGGCACCGCCGAAAGTGAAGGTTCTGATTCTTACCGGAGTGAACAACCACAAATGGAGGGAGACTACGCCGGAACTCCGCGCCATTTTGGAGCAGACAGGGCGATTCGAAGTGCGCGTGAACGAGGAAGTGCGCGGCAACACCTCACTGACTTTTGCGCCCTACGACGTTCTGCTGCTCAATTACAACGATATGAAGCTGACGGCCGGCCCCTGGTGGGATGAAAAAGCGCGCAACGCCATGCTCGACTTTGTGCGCAAGGGAAAGGGTTTGGTAAGCTACCACGCCGCCAACAACGCTTTCTGGGGTTGGGAAAAGTACGACAAAATGATTGGCGGTACATGGCGCGAGAACGCCAGCCATTCTCCTTATCACACCTACACCGTGAAATTCGTGGATTTGGACAGCCCCATCACCAAAGGCTTGTCCCCCACCTTTACGGAGACGGACGAGCTTTATCATGGGCTGACCCTGCAACCCAATATTCATATCCTTGCCACGGCCTATGATGACCCGCACAATTGCGGAAGGAATGGGAAGGGTTGCGGTTCGGGAAAAGATGAGCCGCTCATCTGGACGCTCTCCTATGGAAAAGGTAGGGTGTTTCAAACCGCCCTCGGCCACGATGTGAAGGCGATGCAGAGCCTCGGATTTCAAATGACACTGGTGCGCGGCACCGAATGGGCAGCCACCGGCCAAGTGACCATTCCCGCGCCGCCGACGATGAACTGAAGGACTCCTGGGGACCCTCGATGGGCGCCGCCGAACATCTGCGCGAGCGCCTGCTTGCCCGCAGGTGGCGAGCCGCGCACCGAGATTCTGTCGCGCGCGCTCTACCCTTAAGCACAAGACTCTATTCGTTGGGATCGCCGTGCGGGTCCGAGCCGGAATTGGGCAGAAGCTTGTTCAACCCTTCCAGAATTTCGCGCTCATGGGGTGAGAACTGCTCACGCACGCGCTGGCTGTCGAGGAACCCGCGCCGCTGGTCGGGAGGCAGGTCGCGTAGATGGCGGAAAGCTACCTTCATGGCCTGACGACGACCGGGAGGCAACTCGCGGTACTCAAAGAAGAGTGTGCGGGCGTTTTGCCGCTGGTTGGGAGAAAGCGACTGCAAAATCTCTTCGCGGTCGCGAATGGTCTCCTTCTCTTGCGGAGTCTTGGCGTTCCATTCGCGCAAGCGCTGGCGAACCAGTTGCTGGTCCTCGGGCGAGAGGCGTTGAAACTGGGGATTATTCGCCATGATGCGCCGTTGCTCTTCAGGAGGCAGTTCGCGCAAACGGCGAAAGACGGCGCCGGGGCGGGGCGGCTTCTGCTGGTTCCTTTCGGCCCGTCCATTCTCTTCTTTCGCGCCCCCCGGAGGAGCCGCCGACCGTGCCTCATCGGGAGACTTTGATCCCTGCTTCTCACCGCCGCGCGCCGGCATTTGAGAGGGCAAAAATATCAGGGAGAGCAGCAGGACTTGAATCGGGCCGCCGCACAACTTTAAACTCCGCCCTGGGGAACACAAAACCCGCGCCACAGAATCAGTTGCCACTCCGTGGTTCCGTTTTGGGCATTTCCGAGAGTAGATCGAAATTCGCGGCCACCTCATAGTCTTCGATCCCCAGGCCATCCTGCTCATCACTTGAGAGGTCGCTCGCCGCTGCACCAAGGTGAGCAATCTCCGCCGGCCGCCTGTCCGCGTGGGCCGTCAAGTCCGGTTTTTGAACCTTCGCGGACGGCGCGGAGATCCGCTGCGCGGGCGCCTGCTGGGGTTGCCGCGCAGCCACCTCCATGGGATGAGCATTGCGATAGTGGCGTTGCGTCAGCCAAACGGTTCCCGCAGCAACCAATACCATCACAGAAGCCGCCGCCAACACACGAGCCCAACCGAGCCCCCACAAACCCCAGCGCTCTCGCCGAGCCTGCGCGGCCTCCACAGCCTGACGCATGCGGGCATCAAAGCCCGGCGTCGGATCCGCAGACTTCCATTCGTCCAGCACGGCATCCAGCCGTTCGTGCTGTTCCACAAGCCCGCGGCAGCGGGGGCATTCCCCCAAGTGCGCCCGCACCTGGGAATCCTCAGATTCATCCGTAAGGCGGTAAGCATAGCGACTCAAAGTTTCGGCATCAAGACAATTCATATCTCACCCTCCCGGAGCAACGGCTCCAGGCGCACTCGCAGCGTTTCGTAGGCTCGAAAGAGTAGTGATTTTACGGCGCTTTCCGAGACGCCCAAAATTCCCGCGATCTGGCGGTAATCCACGTCCTGGTACTTGTGCAGGATCACGGCCATTCGCTGATTGTCCGGCAGGCCCTCAACTGCCTGCCGGATCATGCGTTCGCGGTCCCCCTGGATCAGCCTTTGTTCCACCGTCGGCTGGGGATCGACGAACCGATCCAGAATCGTGCCGGCGCCCGATTCGTCACTCGTCACGTCGCAAACCTCATCTTTGCGGTCCCGAATCGCATTGAGCGCAAGATTGGTGGCAATTCGGTACAGCCAGGTCGTGAAGCGCGCCTCAGGCTGATAGCGTTCACGTGATTTGTAAATCCGCAGGAATACTTCCTGGGCCAAATCCTCCGCCAACGCCTGATCGCGCACCATGCGGCGGAAGAAATTGACCATGGGGAGACGGTAGCGGCGCAGAAGCGCCTCAAAAGATGCCGCATCCCCGGCACGGACGCGCAGCATCAACTCCAGGTCAGACCCTATGGCCATACTTGCCACATTATATCGAACACATGACCGGTCGGAGAGTTGTGCGGGGGCTTCGAAATTTGAAA
The DNA here is from genome assembly GCA_030040515.1 of Terriglobia bacterium. Lineage (GTDB taxonomy): Bacteria > Acidobacteriota > Terriglobia > UBA7540 > UBA7540 > Bog-366. Next base: position 6,197 of record JASHTO010000298.1, on the reverse strand, counting down.
CACTACAAGATGTAGTGGCTAATCATCATAAACATACGATGTCTGGTGGGCCTTTCTCCTTTGGTGTGTCTGGGTTATCATCCCTTTCGAACGAGTGAGAACGCGGAACCACAGAGATGTTTCTCTCTGTGAACCTCCGTGCCAAGAGGGTAGCTACGGTCAATGCTGTCTTGACCGTGGGCAGTTCCTGCGTCATAAAGAACCCACGGTCAGGAAGGCGCTGACCGTGGCTACCAACTCCTATGATGACCAACCCCCAAATTCTTGACGCCATTCGCGCACTGATTCCGTCTCATCCGGACTCCACTTCCCTTCTGGTCGGTTTCCGGTTTTGGAATTCCAAATTTTCCGCTCCTTTGTTTTCATAGACATCCCCGGATGCACCTAATATTTGGGAATCTCGCGATGCTTTCTCAGGTCCAATGCCTTAAATGCTTTTCCCCATCTACCATAGCATCTACCCATCCACGTGCCACTTATCGAGTTGCCGTTCACTCGACGATTCAAGTGCGGAAATCACGCCTCCCACCGTTCGAGGGCGACCTGAGCAAAAACCACAAAAAGCATTGCCGTTGCTATCCAAATCGCGTTGCTGATGGCGATGGGCAGAGTCCACAACCGCTCGGTTGGGACCGGGCAATGGATTTTCCATTTGACTTCAAGGGCAAGCGCAAAAAGGGACCAACCAAATATACAAGCCATGCTTGCACCCAGACCCTTCAGTCCACTTCCCAACATTGCCGTCAGTGTAAACGTAAGGGAGTAAACAAACAGGAACAAGGTTAAAGCTTCGAAAATCCGTTCCACGCTCACGGGACCCGGGACGGCGGCGTGAAAGTGCGTTAGGGTGACCCAGGCAGCGCACATGTTGACGAATACAATCAGCAAGAGTTCAATGCCTCCAACGACCCAGCCCATCCAAACAAAGTAGGCGCGTTTGCGCGGTCGCGAGAATAGGAAGCTGATTGTGTCCTGGGCGAATTCTTCGCTTGCCATCAAAGCGCCCAGCCCGAGGGATGTGCCCATTCCTAGCAATGTCGACATTGCGGCCCTTGAATCGATCGGCTCTACGACTCCAGTCCCCCTTGCTAAAATTGTCGCGACGGGCAACGTCGCCGCGGTAATTGTTACAACGACGAAAAAGAAGTAACGGCTGTCTCGCCAGCACTTCCAGATGTACATGGTTCCTCCTTTCGGGAACGATCTGCCTGACTCACCCAGGGGCGTCGAGCGTATGGAGTGCGGTAGCTTGCTACCGCTTTGGCATGGCGTCAGCTTGCTGACGCTCAGCCGGAAGCGAGCTTCCGGCTACGAAAGCGGCAGCGAGCTGCCGCACTCCAGAGGCCGTGTGGCCCGCCTTTGGCGCGGTATGTCATTCCCCTCCTTTCGAACCAATTCCAGGAAAATCTCTCGCAGGCCTAGCGGTGAGACTTCGGTAATCGTCGCGCCCTGGCTGCCCAATTCGGCGGCAAAGGCCTCGGCGTTGGCCCGGACCAGGTATTTGCAGAAATTCCCATCGCAACTTACTGAAACGATGTCACCGCCTTTGTTTTGTGGCAGACCAGTGCCCGCAGCCGTGATCAGCCGGAATTTGCTCTTGATGTCGTCCAGGCGCGCTTCGAGCAGCAAACGGCCGTTGTCGATCATCCCCACCCATTCAGCAATCCGCTCAACGTCGGCCAATTGATGGGAAGACACCAGCACGGTGCGACCGTCCCCCGCCAGATCCTCGACTACGACGCGCTGAAACTCGTCCACCGCGACCGGATCGAGCCCCGAGGTTGGCTCATCGAGAATCAACAACTCCGCCTGCTGCGCCAGCGCCAGCAGCAGGCAGACTTTCGTGCGATTTCCGAGCGAGAGTTTGGCAAATGGCCGGTCCATGGGAATATCGAACCGGCGTGCATACCGGGCCACCGCCTCATCAGACCAATTCGGATAAAAGCCCCTGGTGAAACGCACCAGCTCCCGCGCCGTCAACCTTCCATACAAAACTTTGCCTTCGGTTACGTAGGCCGTGCGCTCCAGAATTGCCAATTGGTCGCGGCCGATGGGAAACCCCAGCACGGTCGCGGTCCCGGCGGTGGGCCGCGCCAGCCCCAGGAGCATTCGCATGGTCGAAGTCTTGCCCGCGCCGTTGCGGCCCAGGAATCCATAAACGCCGCCGCGCGGAACGTTGATGCTTAGTTCATCCACAGCTCTTAACTCGCGGTAGGTCTTCACCAACCTATCGGTTTGAATTGCCAACTCGTTCATTCGCCACCTCCAAAGACTCCAGTTCCTGCTCGACCAAGTTCACAATTTCGTGAGGTTCAAGCCGCAACTGCGTGCCCTCCACGGCAATCTGCCGCGCATAGGGGCGCAGGCGGCGGATTTTTTCCGACTTCAGCAGGCCGCCGGGATTTTCCGCCACGTAGGTTCCGCCGCCCGGCACGCTGCGCAACACTCCATCCCGCTCCAGGTTTTGATAAGCGCGCGCCACCGTGTTGGGATTGATCCGCATATCAGCCGCCACTTTGCGCACCGAGGGCAAAGCGTCCCCGGGCGCAAGCGCCCCCGCAGCAACGTAATGCTTTACCTGGTTCTCGATTTGCAGGTAGATCGGAACACCCGAGGCGGGATTGAGGTGCAAAAGCATTTTGTACTAATACACTAATACAGATGACTTGTCAAGCAATTATTCAGATTTTTCGCCAAGTCATACATGCTTGTGCGACGTCTTGTCACCCGCGTAATTTTCCCGTATGCTGAGAGTCATGGAAATCCACCTCACCGCAGAACAGGAAGCGCGGCTGGCGGAGATCGCGACCCAAAAGGGCACCGACGCCGAACGCTTGGTCATGGATGCCGCCGTGCAATTGCTGGAAGAGGACGCGCGGTTCCGCGCTGCCGTCCGCAAGGGCATTGCCCAAGCCGACTGCGGCGAATTCCTTGAAGAAGAAATGAACGCCCGCCTCGAAATGATGCTGCGCTCGTAAAGATGCGTATCCGATGGACCCCCGCCGCCGCGGCCGATCTTGAGCATCAATGACTACCTCAAAGAGCATCATCCCCAGTACCGTGAACCGACCCTAAGAAAAATGTATGCCACAATTCAATCACTAACGCAGTGGCCGCAACGCGGCCGCATGGGCAGGGAAGAAGGAACCCGTGAGCTTCTGTTTCCGCCCTTGCCCTATCTGGCGGCATATCGCCTGAAGGAGCAGGACATCGAGGTCCTGCGGATTTATCACGGCGCACAAGACTGGCGTTAGAAACAGTCGCCTTGAAGATCCCTTTCACCCCTTGACATCTTAGGGGAAGTTCTGCACACTCCCCTAAGCACATTATGAGGACCAAAACCTCCAAGCCGCTGGACTTACTGCAAGGCACATTGGACATGCTGATCCTGACCACTCTGGCGCGTGGGCCGAGGCACGGGTATGCCATTGCCGAGACCATTCATCAGCGCTCTGATGATGTGCTGCGCATCGAGGAAGGAGCGCTCTACCCGGCGCTGCACCGGCTGGAACTGCGCGGGCTGCTCGCCTCCGAATGGGGCGTTTCGGACAACAAGCGACGCGCCAAGTACTACCGACTCACCCGCGCCGGACGGCGGCGCCTGGAAGCCGAGCAAATCGACTGGAACCGCATGGTCATGGCGATCGCGCGCGTGATGGAAGCGACTTGAGCTGAAGTATGGAGGGTGAAGGGTGAAGGCTGAAAAGGGTAAGGGTTATAAGGGTAAAACTCAGTCTGGAAGATCATGGAATATTTGCACACTTTACGGCTACGGATAAAAGCCCTGATTGGGCGACGCCGGTTACATCGCGACCTGGATGACGAGTTGCAATTTCATCTCGCCATGCGCGAGGAAAAGCTGCGCGAACAGGGCGTCTCAGCGGAAGAAGCCCGGTATGCGGCGCGCCGTCAACTTGGCAACGTCACAAACTTGAAAGAAACCAGCCGGGAGCTTTGGGCATTCCATTCCCTGGAGACTTTCTGGCGGGACGTTCGCCACGGCATGCGCCAATTGCGCCGTAACCCCGCGTTCACAGTCATCGCGGTTGTCACCCTGGCACTCGGCATTGGCGGAAACGTGGCGGTATTCAGCCTTCTCGATACGGTCCTGCTGCGCCCGCTTCCCTACTCGCAGCCGGAACGGCTTTACATGGTTTTCCCTACCGAAGCAAAAACCCATCGCTCGACGGTTGCATCCTCCTACCCGGATTTTCAGGACTGGCGTGAGCAGAGTCACGCGTTTGCGGCCATGGCAGGTTACTCGGCCGACAACTTGAACCTGACGGGCGCCGGCGAGGCCGAACGCCTGGATGGCTTGTACACGACGCCGGGGCTTTTCGGGCTGCTGGGAATTTCCCCGCTGTTGGGCCGCGAATTCAGCGCCCAGGATGACCCGCACGTTGTGCTGTTGACCTACGAATTGTGGCGCCGGCGGTTCGGCGGGGATGCCAGAATCGTGGGCAAGCCGGTTCATCTGGATGGCATGGCGTATACGGTAATGGGCATCCTGCCACCGCATTTCCAATTTCCGCCGAACCGCTGGGAAGGCACGCCGGAAGTCTTCGTGCCGGTCATTCCCAACCCCGAGCGCGGCTTTTATCGGTTGCGGGTGATCGGACGCCTTGCCCCCGGCGTTACCGCGCAGCAGGCCGGCACCGAGATGAACGGAATCGCCGCCCGCTTGGCGCAAGCCTATCCCCAAACCAATCGCGACGCGGGAGTGAGCATCAGCCAGCTCAGCCGCTATGCCGTTTCCGACGCGCGTGAGACCTTGTGGGTGCTGCTTGGCGCCGTGACCTTCGTGCTGCTTATCGCCTGTACCAACGTGGCCAACCTGCTGCTCTCCCAAGGCGCGGCGAGAGACCGCGAAATCTCCATCCGCGTCGCCGTGGGAGCCACGCGGCCGCGCATTGTGCGCCAATTGCTCACCGAAAGCCTGCTGCTGGCGGGCATGGGAAGCGCTCTGGGATCTGCCCTGGGATATTGGGCGCTTCCGCTGCTGACCTCCGCTCTGCCCCGGCACACTTCCATCTTCACGCGCGTTCATGATGCCGGCTTCCGACTCGACTCCACCGTCTGCGCCTTCACGGGCTTGCTGTGCGTCCTGTCGTGCGCGCTGTTTGGATTGCTGCCGGCATGGAAATCCACGCAGCCCGCGCGCAGCTCCGCGGCGAGCGGCCGCGCGGGCCGGATTCGCGGCGCGCTGATCGGGCTGGAAGTGGCGTTGTCTTTCATATTACTCGCGGGCGCCGGCCTGATGCTCGAAAGCGTGGTCCGCCTGCTAGAAACGGACGTCGGGTTCCGCACGGAGCACCTGCTGACCCTCAATGTTAATCTCGCGGGCGCGAAATACGCGTCTTCGGAGAACCAAGCGGCGTTTTATGAACAGGCCCTGCAACGCCTCAGTTCTCTACCGTCTGTGATCTCAGCAGGCGCGACGGTTGACCTGCCTTTGACGCGAAGCTGGGGTTGGCACGGTTTCGAGATTCCGGGAGGCACGCCTCGGCAGGGTTCGGCACTTTATCATGCGGTTAGCCCCGATTATTTCCGCACCATGGGAATACCGCTGTTGAAGGGAAGAGAAATTTTGCCTACCGACTCTTCAAGCTCGCCACTGGTTGGGATCATCAACCGCAGCATGGCCCGGAAGTATTGGGCAACTGAGGACCCGGTGGGCAGCACCATCGAAGCTGCGCAATGCTTCAGGGTGTCAACGCCCAAATCGTCCAGTGTTCAGTGCGCGCAAAAGGCACTGGAAATCGTTGGAATCGTCGGTGACGTCCGGCAAACCGGGCTGGCCGAGTCGCCCTTGCCCGAACTGTTCATTCCGTTCACGCAGTGGCCATCAAGCGGAATGACCCTGGTTCTGCGCACGGCTGCCGAGCCCGCAACGCTGATTCCTGCGGTCAAGAAAGAAATCTGGGCGGTGGACCCCGACCAGCCCGTCACGGATATCAAGACCATGGATGAACTTGTTTCGACCGAAGCCGCCTCCCGGCGGTTTGTGCTGGAACTAATCGGCCTGTTTGCGGCGATTGCTCTGGTGCTGGCAGCGGTGGGAATTTATGGTGTGGTTTCCTACGGCACGCGTCAGCGGACGCATGAAATCGGCATTCGCATGGCGCTGGGCGCGCGGGCGCGGCAGATTCTCTGGCTGGTGGGTGGACAGAGCGCGCGCTGGCTGCTGGGCGGGATCG
>JASHTO010000297.1 GCA_030040515.1 Terriglobia bacterium | reverse complement strand
AACGTGATCGCAGGAAATATTCCAGTCGCGAAGGAAGTACACTGTCCAGCGGTACATGCCCATCGGCCCAACAGGCAGAATCAGAGCCAGCTTGCGTCCGGCTTCTCGCACCCGGTGAATTTCCATGGCCAACTCGTGACCCAGCATGACGTCGAAGTCCGCCACGCTCGCCACCATGCGAATCGAGTAATCCCGGTGCCACTTCGGCTGGCACTCGAAAATGGCTTTCGCGTCTTCGGCCACGCAGGCATCCCACATCGCCAGGTCCCGGCCCGCGGGGAAGAAGGATTCCAGCATTGAGCCCTTCAGGGTTGTCAGAAGATTCATTCGTTCCCTCCAGTGCCAGCAGATCATAGCAGACTGGAATTGCCCGGTGGTTTTAAAAGAATGGACTTGAAAACCAGGAGGCGGCCAAATCCGTTGGGTGATCCCCCGGCTCTGTCGGGGAGGAAGCCGGAGTTTAACAGCTCCGGTAATCAGCAAACCGCAGGCTTTCGTCATCTCGAAAAGACCCCTCCCCCCAACTCCCCTCCCCCTCTTCCCTCTCCCCCGGGGAGAGGGAAGAGGGGAGAAGGGGTGATCGGGTGAGGGGTTTCTTCCTGGCGGTGGCGGTCAGACCGCTTTGAGGGGCCAGCCACCGCAAAAGCCTCCGGCTTTGCCGGAGGATGATTACTCAAATATCGGGAATTATGTCGAGGTGATGGGTAGGGTCACATGGTAAGGCTGCGACGATCCACATTGACTTGTTAAAATTGCTCAGTGTTGGAAGGGCAATTTGTGGAATCCCGCCCGCAAACTGAAAGCTCCTCTCCAAAGGTGAAGGCTCGGCCCTGGCGACTGATTGGGCGTCAGTGCCCGATTGAGGCCGAATCCTCGGTCCCTGGTGATTGCTTTCCATTGCTGGAATTACTCTGAACCAGCGGTGCTTCCAACGGATTATCACTCTTCAACAGTCGAGTCTTGACTTCAACTTTTTGGTGCGGCACAGCGTTGATGTCTGATTCGAAGGTCCGGTATCCCGGCAGCGCGATCTTGATTTTGTGCATTCCCGGGGCAATCAGCATCCCTTTCCCAAGGCCTTCGAATTCGCCCACATGCCCTACAAATTCGCCGTCAACAAACACCGCAGCCCGCGGCGGGTCAACTTCGATCTTCAGCGTGGAAGTGACTGAAGGATATTTTCCGCTGAGGTTTCTTTGCATTGAGACCACGACCATGGCCGTCTTTCCGGGCTGAATGAAAACCTGCTGTGTAAAATCCTTGTAACCGTTCTGCCGCACCGTAACGTTGTGGACCCCCGGCAGGAGCAACACGCTTTTTGATCCATTGAGTTCTCTTACGTATCCAACGTATTGGTCATCGATCCAGACACCCGAGGTTTTTTCAATGCGCGAGTCTGCTTTGAATTCAACCTTGCCCATCACCACGTCCTTAGCGCCCAACAAACCAGGAAACGCGGCTATGAACATCAAAATCAGGTACCCAACCAGGATCTTCCTATTCCCCAGGTTCTTGCTCATCGTCGTCACCTCAAAGATGGATAATCTAAATCTCTCCGGACTTTAGCAAGCTTTAGCAAGCGAGCAGCACGGCTGCCAAAGTCCCTAAGCTCTTGCATTACATACAGTTGGTCAAATTATGCGGGTCCCACAGGAGGGAAATTCTTTCGGGCGTGAGTAAAATTTTCGCAGAAGGAGCAAACACCCTGCCGCGAATTTCGAGTCCCTCAGATCGCTCGGCGCGGCTCAGCTCTGAAGCTGTTTCGGGGTCGCGCCGGTGCCGGCGGGGGCAATTTCACTGAGTTTCTCCAGATCCAGGACCATTTCGCCCCGATCGTCGGGCTCGAAGGCGGGAGCAAAGCGAGCCCCCCACACGATCTCCTCGAATCGATAGGAATGCCGAACGTGCACAGTCTGGAAAAACGTGTCGTCAAATGCCTTAATCAGAATCAGGAACTCGGCTTGCTCCTGGGCCAGGTCCTCATGCGTCTTGCCCCAGAGCGGGCTGGACTCGTCGATGGGGTGAACCACGGTCCACGTGAGCGGGAGGAACTGAACCTGTTGGCGCTCGAGCGTCAGGTACTTGTACCTGCGCAGCAGGCCCTGCTCCGAAGGCTCCACGGTGCTCATCATCATGCGCGCTTCCACTTCCATTAAATTGTTGCTGCGCCGGTTGGCCAGACGGAATTGCAGGCTGGTTCCGGACTGATAGGGCGCAACGACCATCTGATTGCTGAAGGCCAGGCGAGCCGCGGGCCGCGAGAATCTTCCGAAGAGAAGACCCGTGGCGATGGCGAACGCCAGCAATCCCATCAGCGCCTCGATGGCCGCTATCAGGTTTGCCAACGTGCCGCTGGGCGCGACCTGTCCGTAACCTACCGTCGTAAAAGTCTGGGCGCTAAAGAAAAATGCGCTCAGGAACCGGCTGAACGCGGTGCTGGTGTCTGCACCCTGGAGGTGCTTGACGCCAATCTTCAGATAGACCAATGCAAACGCCGCGTTGGCGAAAATATATCCTGCAAAGATCAGCGCCGAAAAAACGGGCCACGAGGCGTTGATCATGAACAGATAAGGATGGATATCGCGCCACGTGGACCCGCGCCGGCGAACGTTGAATTGCCCCCTCGAGTTGATGATTCGGTTCAACCCGCCGCGATATTTGGTTGTGAAACCGGGGTCAAAGGAAGGCTTTTCCACTCTTTTAGTATCCCCTGATGGGTGTCATTTGTTCTTCAAGAAAGTCCCCTCTTCAAGCTCTTCGAAGGCCCGCCGGAGTTGCTCCTGCGTATTCATCACGATGGGACCGTACCAGGCGACAGGTTCCTCCAAGGGCTTTCCGGAAATCAGGAGAAATCGGATGCCGTCCTCGCCCGCCTGCACCATTACCTCATCACCGCGATCAAACAAAATGAGCGATCGATTGTCCGCCTCGGTGGGCGGGTGCGTGTCCGCCCAGCCCATGGCCTCCGTCGGAACGGCGAGCGGTCCCGAGGCGTTGCAAAACTTTCCGTTCCCACCGAAAACGTAGGCGAAAGCGTGGCGCGAAGTCTCAACCGGCAGGGTTTTCCTCTTGCCGGGCGGCACCGACACATCGAGGTAAATCGGTTCAGCGGCAACGCCATCCACCGGACCGTTTTTTCCCCAGAAGGTGCCGCACACGATCCGCACGCTCGTGCCATCATCATCCTTCATTTCCGGAATGTCGGACGCTTTGACTTCCTGGTAACGCGGCGAGGTCATCTTGAGCGAGGAGGGCAGGTTCCCCCACAACTGAAACCCGTGCATGCGGCCCGCAACGTCGCCCTTGGGCATTTCCTGGTGGATGATGCCGCTCCCCGCCGTCATCCATTGCACATCACCGGCGCCAATGGCTCCCCGGTTTCCAATACTATCGCCGTGCTCTACTGTTCCGGCGAGCACGTAAGTAATGGTCTCGATGCCCCGATGCGGATGCCACGGGAATCCCGCAAGGTAATCCTGCGGAACGTCATTGCGAAAGTCATCGAGAAGAAGAAATGGATCGAAGTCCGAAGTGTTACCAAACCCGAACGCGCGCCGCAGATGCACTCCCGCGCCTTCCAGCGTCGGCTTGGAGCGGCTCAATCGCTTGATTGGTCGAAGAGACATGTTGACCTCCCGAATTGAGATGCGCCTGCATCGATGCAGGACGTTATCGATCAGAGCCCTCTTGAATCATGCTTAACGATATCCACCGGCAATCATCAGCGTTTCGCCGCTGATCCAGGAAGAATCGGAAGAAGCGAAAAACACTGCGGCGGGCGCAATGTCCTCCGGCCGTCCGAGGCGGCCGAGCGGAGTGCTCGCCTGCACCTGCTTGCTCAATTCGTTCTCGCCGAAACCCGCAGCGTACCACCCTTCCGTCTGCACCATCCCGGGATTGATGGCGTTCACGCGAATCTTGCGCGGGCCGAGCTCCTTCGCCAGCGACTTCGTCACTGCATCCACGGCCGCTTTGGATGCACTGTAAACCGACGAATTCGCCGGAGCGAGCGTGCTCACAATTGAGCTGATGTTCACAATGCTGCCCCCCTCAGGACCAAAATGTTTTGCCGCTTCCTGCGAGGTCAGAAGCAGCCCGAGAACGTTGAGGTCAAACATCTTGTCAAAGTGCCCTTCGGTCACACCGGACAGCGGAGCGAACTCATAAATTCCTGCATTGTTGACGAGAATGTCGAGCCGGCCAAAGGCATTCTTCGTTTCCGCAAAGAGCTTCTCGATCTCCGCCTGCTTTGAAACATCGCCTTTCACCGCGATGGCCTTGCCGCCTTTCCCGGTGATCTCCGCCACCACGCGGTCAGCGCCTTCTTTGCTGCTGGAATAATTCACGACAACCGCCGCGCCTTCCGCCGCCAAGTGCTTGGCAATAGATGCCCCAATTCCCTTCGAGGCACCGGTCACGACGGCGACCTTGCCCGATAGTTTCTGTGCCATGATAATCTCTCCTCCTCCGGCACATCCGTGCCGTACAATCAAAGATGTCGGGTGAGGGTCAAAAGTTTCAAATGCCACAGATGAAGGTAATCCTCTTCGGCGCCTCAGGAATGGTTGGGCAGGGCGTATTGCGCGAATGCCTGCTGGACTCTGAGGTTGCGAGCATCCTCTCCATTGCCCGCAGCAGCACGGCGCAGCAACACCCGAAACTTCGGGAGGTTGTTCACAAAGACTTTCTCGATTTCTCGCCCCTCGAAAAGGAACTGGGTGGATTCGATGGGTGCTTTTTTTGCCTGGGCGTATCTTCCGTGGGAATGTCCGAAGAAGATTATCGACACATCACCTACGGAATCACCATGGCTGCGGCCGAGACGCTGGTGAAGGTCAATCCACAGATGACCTTCATTTACATCTCGGGCGCCGGCACAGACAGCACCGAACAGGGCCGCACCATGTGGGCACGCGTCAAAGGACAAACTGAAAACGCCCTGCTGCGATTGCCCTTCAAGGCAGCGTATATGTTCCGACCTGCACTGATTGTGCCACGACATGATATCAAGTCAAGGACCGCTGTCTACCGACTCTCCTACGCGGTCATGCGGCCATTACTTCCCTTGATGAAAATTCTATTTCCCCGGTATGTCACCACCACGGAGCAACTGGGTCGAGCCATGCTCATTGCCGCCAAGCGGGGGGCACCCAAGAAAGTTCTCGAGGTCCCGGACATCAACAGTCTTTAAAAGATGGTGTCCCATGACTCCGCTAATTCCCGGATGTGAGGGTCTTCAAGTAACGGTAGTAAAAATCCACTCCCTGGTAAAACGAATCCACCCGCAAGCGCTCATCGCGGCCGTGGGCGCGAACATCGTTCATATCGATGGCCACACCGGAAATTCCAAAGGTGGGCATTCCGGCCGCGTTGGTGTAAACCCCGTCGGAGGCGCCGGTGGCCATGGTGGGAACAACCGGCGTTCCTGGCCACATTTCACCGGCGACTTTCTCGAGTGCGCTCATGACGTCGGGCCGCAGCTTGACGGGTGGCAGTGCCTCTGCGTTGGGCGCGCTATCGAGCACGCGGCCCGTCTCATCAACATAACGGACCTCCACCTTGGGATCAGCGAAGATGCGAATCAGATCCTGGCGAACTTCCTCGCGCGTGTGCCCGGGGAGGATGCGGCAGTTCACGATGGCGCGGGCGGTTTCTGGCAGAGCATTGTTGGCGAGTCCCGCATCCAGGCGCGTGGCCACGCAGGTAGTTCGCAGCGTGGCGTTTTGAAGCGGATCCTGTGAAAGGCGCGCCACGGCGGCCGGATCCGGCGGGGTCTTCACCACGGCGCGCATGTCTACCGCCACCTGCCCGGATTCGACGGAAGCCATGCGTTCAAAATAAGCGCGCGTAACGTCATTGAGCTCAACGGGGAATTGATAATCTTCCAGGCGAACGAGCGCATCGGCGAGATGGTAAATCGCATTGTCTGGCACCGGCAACGAGCTGTGCCCGCCTGGGTTCGTGACCGTAAGCTGAAAGTCCGCGTAAAGCTTCTCGCTGGCGTCCATGGACACAATGACGGGCTTGCCGTCATCGGTGTCCACGCCGCCGCCATCGGAATTCAGCACGAACTCCGCGTCAATAAGGTTGCGTTGGTTGTGAACCAACCAATTCACGCCGTTGAACTTTCCCCCTTCTTCGTCCGCGGTCAGCGCCAGAATCAGGTCGCGATCCGGTTTATAACCTTCACGCTTCAGGCGGATGAATTCGGTCACCCAGATGGCATCGTCGCTCTTCATATCCTGCGTGCCGCGGCCATAAAAGTATCCGTCCTTCTCGATGAACTGGAAGGGGTCGGTGGTCCAGTCGGAGCGGCGCGCTTCCACCACGTCGAGATGCCCGATCAGGAGCACAGGCGGATGCGCTCCCGTCCCGTGCAGACGCGCCACCATGTTGCCCTTGCGGGGATTGGGGCCAAGCACCACCACGTCGCTGGCAGGGAAGCCCGCGTCGCGCAGCCGCTTTGCCATGGCCTCCGCAGCCACAGTGGTGCTGCCCACGGAATCCGTGGTGTTGATTTCAATCAATTGCTTGAAAATATCGCGAGCAAGCTGACGCGTAGCGTCATCAACCTGGGCCCGCAAAGACGGCGCGGCACATGCCATGGTCGCGGCCGCTAGGAACAAGGTCTTGAGAACATGTCGATGCATCCCGGCATTATATCAAACCCGGCGCGGCGCATTGCCAGCGCGCTGGAGCCAGGAATTGACATGTAAAGGAGATTCGACCCAGTATAGTGGACGGAATACTGAGGCATGTCTCCAGGCTCCTGATGAGGCTGCGGAAAAAATCCCTTTGTGAGTTATTTCAATGAAGAGATTGGGAATCCTTCTTTCCGGCCGCGGCTCGAACTTTGAAGCCATAGCGCGCAATGTGCGCGACGGCCGGGTTCCTGCGGAAATCGCTGTGGTGATCAGCAATAGGCCTGAGGCACTGGGGCTGGCCCGCGCGAAGGAAATGAACCTCCAAACCCGCTGCATCCCCTCGAAAGGCAAGGAGCGCGAAGCGTTCGATCGTGAAGTGGTGGCCGTGCTCAAAGAGTTTCGCGTCGACCTGGTGTGTCTGACAGGCTTTATGCGCATTTTGAGCCCTGCTTTCGTGCGCGAGTTTCCTCGCCGGATTCTGAATGTGCATCCAGCTCTCCTTCCTGCATTCCCGGGTGAGAATGCGCAGCGGCAGGCCCTTGAATACGGCGTGAAATTTTCGGGTTGCACAGTCCACCTGGTGGATGAAGGCGTTGACACCGGACCCATCGTATGCCAGGCGGTTGTGCCGGTCGAGGACAACGACACGGAACAGACTCTTGCAGCCCGCATTCTGAAAGAAGAGCACCGCATCTACTCGGAAGCCATCTGCCTGCTGCTCGAAGATAAGCTGCAGTTCGATGGGCGGCGCGTCTTGCGCAAGTAACGCTCAACCATTAAGCTGACCGAAGACCATTCTTATGACTCTTGACGAACAACTGGCATACCTGACCAAAGGCGCGGAGGAGACCATTCGCGTGGAAGAACTCCGGGCCAAGCTGGAGCGCTCGGCGAAGACCGGCAAGCCGCTGCGCGTGAAGGCGGGGTTTGATCCCACCGCACCGGACATCCACCTGGGCCACACCGTCCTGATTCGAAAGCTCAAACACTTTCAGGATCTTGGCCACACGGTGATTTTCCTGATCGGCGACTTCACGGGAATGATCGGCGACCCTTCCGGCCGCAACATCACCCGCCCGCCTTTGTCGCCGGAGGAAATTGCCGCGAACGCTGAGACCTACAAGAAGCAGGTCTTCAAGATTCTCGATCCACAGAAGACCGTGGTGGACTTCAACAATCGCTGGCTCGGCAAACTCACCGGGCGAGAGTGGGTGACGCTCTGTTCCAAATACACCGTGGCGCGCATGCTGGAGCGCGACGACTTTACGAAACGCATGAAGGAACAGCGGCCCATTTCCATGCACGAGCTGCTCTATCCCCTCTCGCAGGCTTACGACTCCGTCGCGTTGCAATGCGACGTCGAACTCGGCGGCACCGACCAGAAATTCAACCTGCTCGTCGGGCGCGATATTCAGCCCGAATACGGCCAGGAACCGCAGGTCATCATGACCATGCCGATTCTGGAAGGACTCGACGGCGTGCAGAAAATGTCCAAGTCGCTGGGGAATTACGTCGGAATCGATGAGCCACCCGCAGAAATGTTCGGCAAGCTCATGTCCATCTCGGACGAAATGATGTGGCGCTACTACCTGCTGCTCACGGACATGAGCGCTGCGCAGATTGAACAATTAAAGGACGCTGTGACGTCGGGCAAAGAGCATCCGCTGGATGTCAAGAAAGCCCTGGCGCGGCGGATTATCACGGATTTTCACAGCGCTGATGCCGCCCAGCAGGCGCAGAAGGATTTTGAAGCGAAATTCCAAAACAAGGGTGTAGATCCAAATCTTCAACCCCTCTATCTAGTGGGAATGGTTAACCGATTTGACGCATGGCTTGTGGAACAGGGGATGTGTAGCTCCAAAAGTGACGCTCAGCGCCAAATCAAAGCTGGGGCAGTCTCATTGGCGGTAGGAAACTTGGAAAATCCGACTTGGAAAAAAGTGACAAACCCGGCGAGCGATTTTGACCCCTCAGTCTACCCACGTAATGGCGACTTCATCGACATCGCCTTCAAGGTGGGGCGCAAACAAAGCCGGTTCAGGTTCAAATTCCCTGCAAAATAGCAGCGTCGTGACGACCATTTCGCGAACTATGGTCAAGCATTGGTGGAGCGACTCAGCGATTGCGCCGCGAGCGCCT
>JASHTO010000296.1 GCA_030040515.1 Terriglobia bacterium | reverse complement strand
TGTACGGCACGGGCTTGTGCCAGAAGTTGTGATGCGTGGTGGCTTGGTAAATGAGCAGGAAATGCTCAATATGATGCCAGAACTGAATCCAGAACGAGACCATCCACCAGACGTAGGAGCGCCCCGTGAACCCTTTGCGCAGAACCCACAGCCCAATGAGCATGACCAGCGCGTAGCCATAGTGCAGGGTCTCCGACTGAATCAGCCACGGATACCACAGACCCAGCAAGCCATTGGCCTTCGGCCTAGGCCAGTGCATTACATAAATTTGATATGCCTGAAACAAATGCTCCGCCCAGTGGGCAAGCACAATAAACAGAAAACCTTGCAGCGCACGCTCGTGCCAGCGGGTATTCAACTTCTCAGAGAAGCTGGCATTTACAGATGGAGCCACATGCAAATTTGCAATTGCAGGATTGGAAACCGCCATTCAGCCCTCCATGCCAGTGAAATCCCTCGCCCAAAAGACCAATGCGAGGTTACTGTCACACCGTCAGATACGTCGTGTCAATAATGTGTTTATATTAATTTCTCCGCTCAAAACATATTAGAAATGGTAGTTCGTCTCCAGGAAGATCAGTTGGCCATCTCGATTGTCAGGATAGACTTTGGCGATCACGGTCTTGCCCCACGCATGGCCGTAGTAAGGCGATATGCTGAAGGATTTGGTGATCTGGATGTCTCCGGAGAGGTCCCACACATTCGCCAGGCTGCGAGCGCCATTGCTGGGACGGCCCGTGTAACCGAAGGTTTGCGGCTGAAATGCGCCACCGCCCGAGTACCAGAGGTCGGCAGCGCTGGCCAAACGCAGCGCGTGCGCTTCACTGCGAATCGACACCCTGGAAACCGGCTTTAAATTGAGACTTGCGTAGGCGTCCTCGTTGTTCATCATATTATAGAAGGGGAAGCGGGCGTATTGGCGCGGCGTCGTGAGCACCTGGAAAAACGTGCCGTGCTTGGAATCGGTGGCATTGCTGTCACCACTTCCGTAGGAATAACCCGCACTAAGCCAGGGTTTCAGCGGCTTCACAGGCAGTCGCCAACCGCCTTCGCCTACGAACGCGCTGGCACGTTGCGTAAGGCTGCCCCATGCACCGGTTTGGGCCACCGCCCAAACCAGAAAATCAAAGTTGCCGGCACTTGCAGTATTGAAAACGTGGACGTAATCTCCGCCCCAGGTCGCGATTTCGATTTTGCCCAGATCGGCTTCGCGGGCGGCGGTGGACCGGTTATCCGTCTTGAGCACGGTTGTGCGATGGTCGATGTAGCCCAGCGCAAACACGCGCAGTTCCCCAGCGCTGCTGCTGGTGCTGACCGACCTCGTATACGCGCCGTAGTAGGTATCGACGTCAAGTTCGCCCATGCCTTTGGCCTGGAAAACCCCTGCCGTAGGCCGAGCTCCCAGGAAAGTGAAATTGTTCTTGCCGGAATCAGCAGAAAACTGAAGCCCGTCGAACGAGCGCTGCACGGCTGTGAAGGCGAAATTGGATATGAGGCGGCTCGAAATGCGTGTCTGGATCACGTTGGCGAGCATAGGATCGACGGGTTTGACTTCCGTACCGTCAAAATACTCAAAACGCCCAATTTTCAAGGCGGAGGGCCCCAAATGCTTGAAATCCACAAAGCCCTGCTTCACGAATCCATTGGCGACGTTGGTGCGATTGCTGTTCGCCGCGTAATAACTTCCCCCGAGTCCCAATTGGCCCTGTGGAGCGGCAACGACGGCAGTATTCGGGAGACCCAGAATGGTGGGTTGCTCACCCTCCAGAAACCAGTCGAAGCGCTTTCCCGTTTGACCGATCCCGATCCGCAGAAGCGAATCCCAAAAACCGTAGGTGCTGTTTCCCGTCGGACCCTGAAACCAATACCAACCCTCGGCCCGGGTTCGCCAGTTCACTGTAACCTCGAGGGGTCCAATCTTGTGCTTTGCGGGAGCGGCTGGCGCGGGCTTACCGCCGGCCGTCGCCGTTTGAGGTGAAGAGGAAGCCGAAGCGTCAGCCGCATTCGAGTCCGTTCCATAAGCTACCTGTAGAGGCGACGTAGGACCCGCAGGAGCGGATTGCTGGGCGTAGCATAGGTTACCGGCTAGAAGAATACACACACCGATCTGGCGTGCAACTGCGAGCTTCATATTTTCTCCTGACGTATGTTAGTTCCACAATGACCGCACTTCTCTAAGAGACGACGCGATGCAACTTCAAGTGCGGTAAATCTGTTGTAAATCGATGGTAGGCGTGCCCCCGGACGAGGGCATTATCAATGGGGCCTTTTCTACACGTCAATCATATAAATCAAGTATGTTGGCTGTTTTTTTTGATTATGAGGCTCGGTGTTGCAAAATCATCAGGCTATCGTGCCTTCAACTCCTGGACCACTCCCCGCGGCCGTTTACGTCCAGTGCCTCTTCGCATCAACCCATTGACCACTGGAGCTACTCGTCCGTTGGCAGACTCCCCGGCCTCTGCCGGGAGGCAGTAAAAGCATGCCAGAAAGAGAAGGCCATCGCGGAAACTTCACATCGTCAGCCGCGCAGGCGTACAACGACGTCCGCGACGGACGAAGCAGAAAACCAATCCCCTTCATGGAAATAAGCAGGTTGGGCTTGCCCGCCATCCTTCGCTTTGGGTCAATGGGATGGGCCTCTGCCGCTCATTGCGCCTGCGCCTCTGCCGCTTTCCTAGGCTCTTGAGAGCACTGGCCTGGTGGGAGTACACTCATTTCCACCGGACCCAACGAGTTGGAATCCACTTACTTCTTTAACAGCGAAAGGATTTCCCACTGATTCTTGAGAATGAGATCAAGGCTTTTCTGGTTCTTCTTAATGGTGCCTTGATTCTGCAGGATCGTCTTCTGGTTGTTTTTGATTGCCTGTTGGTTGCCCTTGATGGTGCCTTGGTTGGTGAGAATGGCCTTCTGATTTGCCAAGACGCGTCTCTGATTTGCCAGAACTTTTTCCTCAGACATGATGGTCTCCTCTAGACTTTCGAGATTGAGAAACAATAAAGGCCCGCCCTGAATGCGGCGCCATCCGTCACATCCCGTCCTCATCGATCGCGAGCATTACTATTGCTGCTGATTTTTTAGGAAGATAGTGTCGCACTCGACCGGGTCCTCGAGCACGGGATCGCCCTCTCGCTGCTTTTCCTTCATATCTCGCCGACCGGCAACCCGCACTCCCAAATTTGAAATGCAAGAGGGAACTATGCGGTTGTCCCCAGGGCGGAAGCAAACAGTAAAGACACTACCTGCTGTTCGCTGGAATTCGATTGTACTGCGAACGGGTTCTCCTGCCCGATGGCCCACGGAGCAAAGAAGGAACGCTATCAACGCGAACGAAAAACGTCAATAACGTCAATCCATTACTGAAGACACAATTAAGTGATAGAGGGTTTTCATGCACTGGATCTGCTTTTCACCCTTGGGCGGAGGGCAGCATCACGATGGAAGGGTCGAACAATCGCCGATGCAGCCACAACCATCAACAGGCGCAAACGTTTCCACGTCGCAAGCAGGTTGGCAAGTGGGTTGGGCAAAGCGATTGAAAACATGGGGTGGGTGACGGGATTCGAACCCGCGACGTCCAGATCC
>JASHTO010000025.1 GCA_030040515.1 Terriglobia bacterium | reverse complement strand
GAGCGTAATTCGGCAGGGGCTACACAACAACATTGGTGGCCCTGGTGGAGGCCTTCACTCAGGAATTCCGCTCCCTGCGTTGCTGTCCCGGGGCCCTGCTGGAGGATGGCGATGTGCTCGTTTGGGCGCACAGGGACCCGGGCGTCAAGATAGGTAAAGACCGGTGGCGAAGTTGGTGGCTCGTCCGCCAACTGAATCCCTCCCAGGCGACTTCTCTATACAGAGCGACATAAATTGTAGCGGCGCTCTACGCCCCGTCGCCAGAAGACGGCTTTGGGTCGCAGGGCGAGCGCCGACCGGCGGTCATAGACCGCCGCTACAGCCAAATATGCAAACACTTATGTCGTTCCGTATAGCGGAACATGCCGGCATCTCGCCGCATTTTCTCCCATGCCGCGATTATGCTTTTGACCACGAAGGGAGTCAAGGCTCTCAAAGCATGCAATACGTTCCCGAAAAGCTGATATTCTTGATTTGAGAGGTGGTTCGCTGCTCTATGGAAGATCGTCATTTATATGATCCAACTTTCCTCAGCGGGAAAAAGGTTCGGTCCCAAATTATTGTTTGAATCCTTGGACTGGCTGATCACGCCGCGCGATCGAGTGGGCCTGGTGGGCGCAAACGGGACGGGCAAGACCACTCTGCTCAAGGTCCTGGCGCGTCTTGAGCCGCTCGACCATGGCGAAATCACTTTTTCGAAAGGGGTCACCGTCGGCTACCTGCCTCAAGACGGTTTAATGCTTTCCGGGCGCACCGTGCTGGCGGAGTGCATGTCGGTCTTCGGCGACCTGCTCTCCATGGAACAGGAGATGGAAAGCCTGATGGAAAAAATGGGTGAATTGGACCCTGCCGGAGCCGAATACCAGCAGGTTGCCGACCGCTTTCACACCATCGACACGGAATTCCAGCATCGTGACGGATACGCGCTCGAGGCGCAAGTGGGTATGGTGCTGGGAGGCCTGGGATTTCCACCTTCCGACTGGCATCGCCGCACGGAAGAGTTTTCCGGCGGATGGCAGATGCGCATCGCCCTGGCAAAGCTGCTCCTTGAAAAGCCCAATTTGCTGCTGCTCGATGAGCCGACCAACCATCTGGATCTCGAGACCCGCAACTGGCTGGAGGAGCATTTGCACGAATATCCCCATGCCTGCGTCCTGGTCTCACACGACCGTTATTTTCTTGATGTGACGGTTAAGAAAATCGTCGAGATCTGGAACCAGAGGGTGCACTTCTACACGGGCAACTACGAGAAATACCTCACGGAAAAAACCGCGCACAGAACCCAAATCGAAGCGGCCTACCAAAACCAGCAGGAGCGAATCCAGCAGCTTGAAGTGTTTATTAACCGCTTCCGCTATACGGTCACCAAGGCCAAGCAGGTGCAGAGCCGCATTAAGGAACTCGAACGCATGGAACGAATCGAGATTCCGAAGGAAGAAAAGGCAATCCATTTCAAGTTTCCGCAGCCGAAGTCGAGTGGCCGGCGAGTGGCGGAGTTTCAGGGCGTGGCCAAGAGCTACGGATCGAAGCAGGTGTTCCGCGATGTGAGCTTCACGATCGACCGCGGCGATCGTGCGGCGCTGGTGGGGGTGAATGGGGCGGGAAAATCAACCCTAATCAGGCTCCTCGCCGGCATCGAACCGCTGAGCGGCGGAGAATTCAGGCTTGGCCACAACGTCGAAGCGGATTACTTCGCTCAGGACCAGTACAAGGCGCTCGATCCGGAGGTGCGTCTGCTCGATGACTTGACGTCCGCCGCGCCCATGGCTCTGAGCACGCAGACGGAGTTGCGCAGCCTGTTGGGGTGTTTCTTGTTTACCGAAGACGATGTCTTCAAGCGAATTCGCGTGCTTTCCGGTGGCGAGCGCAATCGCTATGCGCTGGCACGGATGCTCCTGCGTCCCTCCAACTTTCTGCTGCTCGATGAACCCACCAACCACCTTGACCTACGCGCCAAGGACGTTCTGTTGGAAGCACTGGAAAACTACTCCGGCACGGTGGTGTTTGTGTCTCACGACCGCTACTTCATCGACAAGCTTGCTACCCGCGTTTTTGAAATTGGCGGGGGCGAGGTGAATGTTTTTCCCGGTAACTACGAAGATTATTTGTGGCGCAAGGAGGGGAAACAAATTGACCTCACCCTGCCCGGCAGGAGGGATCTGGCGGCGGAACGCGCAGTGGAACACGACGGCCATCGGGAATCGCGCGAAGCGGTTAAGAGGGAAGCCGTGGCTATTTCCAAAACGAAGCGCCTTAATCCCCTGCGCCTTCGTCAGATGAAGGATCGTTGCCGCGAAATTGAGGAGCAGGTGGCGCGTCGTGAGGCAGAAATCGAAGGTTACGGTCAGGAATCCGTGCATTTCAAAAGCGCGGATGAGAGTGTGCGGCTCGCCCATCTCATCGAACAAGGGCGCGAAGAAATCGCCGGATTAATGCGCGAGTGGGAAGAAACTGCCAAGGTGGTTGAGGAACAGGATGCTGAAGCGGGTTCGGGGCCGGGCGATTAAAAGTCATAGCCTCGGAACTGGGCTCGTGCCTCCTTCGGCCCCAATGAAGTTGGTCAGGGTCTCTCGGTCACCCTTTGCACGCAGGGCGCTGCAACGAATCGAGTGCAGTCGGAGTGAAATAATTTCCTGAAGAGCTCTACCGCCGGAGAAGGCTCGCGCTCGAACTGGAAATCATGGCTGACCAATCTCCATCCCGATACGCTTTTCCGCAATATTCCAACCCTGCCTCGCGACGCTTCTGGCCCATTGCTACACTGATTCTTCTTGCGCTCAATTTCATCGTTTTCGGCCTGGAGATTCGCACCGGGGGATATAACGATGTACAAGTTCTCCTTAACCTCGGCGCTTCTTACGGACCCTATATGCGGCGAGGCGAATACTGGCGGCTGATCATGCCGATCTTCCTGCATGGCGGCTGGTCTCACATCCTCGGGAACAGCTTCGTGCTCTTCGTTCTGGGACCCATTCTGGAGAGAGTCTACGGCTACGGGCGCTATACCACCATCTATGTGGCATCCGGCGTAGGCGGCGCGCTCCTTTCGTCCACTGTTTCGAGAAATATCTCTGTGGGAGCTTCCGGTGCGGTGATGGGGATTGCGGGAGCGATACTCGTCGCAGGGTACGTGCATCGTGAACTAATTCCACGTCGCTGGGCGCGCGCGTTGGGTGTGCGGATCCTTCCCTTCATTTTGGTCGTCCTAGTCTCGGGACTCAAGACAACCGGTGTGGACAACTGGGGCCACTTGGGGGGGCTGGCCACTGGTGCTCTCCTCGCCATCGTCATTCGGCCTCCGCAGCCTGACCTCACTCTGGGTGAATTTTCCGAACCCCCCTCGCAATCCATGGTGATCTTGCCGCTGGCTGTCGTGTTCGTGGCCATGGTGGCCACAGCACGCCATTACCGCACGATTCAGGCCATGGATCGACTGCTGGCAGAAGGCGAAAGATTCGAGTCCACCCGGCAATACGACCGCGAGTTGCAGAGTTTCCAGCAAGCCTTGAAGCTGGATCCGCGCGAAGAAGAACCTCATGAAGAATTGGGGAACTATTACCTGTCACAGAAGCAATACGACCGGGCCATAGGTGAATTTCAAGAAGCCGTTCGCCTCACCGAAGGGGATGACCATTCCCAACTTGGTCTCGCGTTCGCCTACCAGTTGAAAGGTGACCCCCAGAAGGCGCAGCAGATTTTTGAGGATGTGCTCGGAAAGTATCCCCAAACTGCCGAGGGCCGGGAATTGCTGGCCGAAAATGAGGTGATGCTGGCGGATATGTACGCCCAGCACAAATTCTATGCGAACGCCATCAAAACCTACCAGCAGGCTCTTCGCATTGCGCCCGACCTGGCCGTGGCGCACAACAACCTGGCCTGGCTTTATGCCGCTTGCGACGATCAGAATTTTCGCGACCCCAAGGCCGCACTGGCCCATGCGGAACGCGCGGTTGAACTTTCACAGTGGAAAGAAGGAGAATTTATCGACACCCTTGCGGAAGCCTACTACGTGAACGGTGACTTTCAGCAAGCCGTGGAAATTCAAAAGAAAGCGCTGGCGCTTCTGCCCGATAACCCGGAACTTCAGGAGCACATGGCTCGCTATCGGAAGGCCGCGGAAATTTGAGTGAGGAGTGAAAGGTTCAATCGCTTCCTAAATCCTCGTCGGCTCTTATTTAGAGAGAGGATGATTTTCTTGGCCCCCGCATTTTGGCCGTCACACGCGGCCGGACTTGGCAGCGGGGGCAAAAGTGACTGCTGCGTCCGGCAATGATGATGCGCCGGATGGCCTGGCCGCAGCGGCGGCAAGGTTCGCCGGTGTGCTGATACACGCGCAATTTCTTAAGAAATGCTCCGGGCCTGCCTTCCAGGTTGAGATAATCGCTGAACGTCGTGCCGCCCAGTTTCACTGCACGTCCAAGCACCTTGCGGATGGCTCTAAAAAGCAGGCGAGCCTTGTGCGGCGAGACGCGGCCGGGCTGGGAGAGTGGATGGATGCGCGCTTCGAATAATGCTTCATCAGCATAGATGTTTCCCAGCCCCGACACCAGGTTCTGGTTCATCAGCCAACTTTTGATGGCGCCCTTGCGGCCGCGCATCGCGGCCAGGAATTCAAGTTCGGTTACGCGCTGCGCGTCGGGACCAAGCGCACCGAAAACTTTTTCCAGCTCCTGTGATGTCAGGCAGCGCAACTTGCCGAAGCGCCGGATGTCGCGAAACCGCAGCTCCTCGCGGCCATCGTCCAAGGTCATGATGACGTGAGTATGGGGTTCGATGGGCGCTTCTCGCGGAGTCACCGTAAGCTGGCCGGTCATTCCCAGGCGCACCAGAAGAAAGTGCGGCGCGATGCCACCTTCTGCCGACAGCTCGACGGCAATCGCCTTTCCCTTGCGCGAAACATTGGCCAGCGTTCGGCCCACCAGCGTGGACGCAAAGCCCTCCGGGGAGCCTCCGATCACCGAGGCGTGTCGGACTTCCACCGCCGCGATGCGGCGTCCGAGCGCGCGCTGTCGCAGGCCCTGGGCTACGGTTTCAACTTCCGGCAGCTCCGGCATTCGTGACGGGTAATGGCTTTCGCGTGTTATCGGGATTCAGAGAAATGTTATCTGTGTGCGACGCTCTTGAAAAATCAGAAGAATCGCTGATGAAATATCGCCATCACAAAATTTCGAACTTGCTCAAATCAGACTCCCACTTTGATGTCCGCACCTTCAACCTCGACAGGATAGGTAGCCAGTTTGATCGAGCTCATCCCCACTTTTTCGCCCGTGCAGACGTTGTACTCCCACATGTGCCAGGGGCAAGTGACGACTTCACCCTCCAGCATGCCTTCGCCAAGAGGTCCACCCTGATGAAGACAGGTGTTGTCCGTGGCGTAAATTTTCCCCGCGACATTGTAAATGGCGATGGACTTGCCGTTTGCCTCCACGGTCATCGCCGTTCCGGGCTTCAAGTCTGAAAGGCTCGCAACTTTTACAAAGTTTGGCATGGGGATCTCCTCAGAGGCTGACAGCCAAGAGCCCACAAACCTTCTCATGCCAGGGGCTGTAAGCTGTGGAATGTTTCTCGCGCGAACGAGCGCCGGAAATGTCGGTTTAGCCGAGCTGAACGAGTTCCGGTGTTCCTGCCTTTCCGATGTGAATGGACCGTTTGAACTCGTCGATCATGCTTGAATCAAGGCGAACCTCCGTGGGCCGCTTTCCGAGCGACATGCCGTCGATTTTCTCCTGCAACTTAAGGAGGGCGTAGAAGAGGTTTTCCGGGCGCGGCGGGCACCCCACCACATAGACGTCCACGGGTACGATCTTATCCACCCCCTGCAAAACGGCGTAAGTGTTGAACGGTCCGCCCACGCTGGAGCAGGCGCCCATGGAGATGCACCACTTGGGGTCGGGCATCTGTTCCCAGATACGTTTGACCACCGGCGCCATCTTCAGCGTCACTGTTCCGGCCACGATCATCAAGTCCGCCTGGCGCGGGCTGGGGCGAAAGACCTCCGCGCCGAAGCGCGCCATGTCAAAACGCGACGTGGTGGAAGCGATCATTTCAATCGCGCAGCACGCCAAGCCAAACGTCAGCGGCCAGAGGGAAGACTTGCGTGCCCAATTGAATACGTAATCGACCGACGTGATGATGAAGTTCTTTTCGAACCGATTTTCGATAAATCCCATTTCCCGCCCCTTATTTCCGAATGCCAACGGGCTGATTACTGGCAGCCAAGCACAGACATATTATACCTCTCCGCTCCCGGTGCTTTGAAATATTTCCCGCATTACACCCTGAGGTCCTTAGCGGCTGGGTATTTCGCCACGGACGCGCATGGCGCCGGCCTTGTCCCCCGCGGCGTCGAGCGCGGCAGCCTCCGCTATATAAGCCTGCGTGTATTCCGGATCCGTGTCGCGCGCGGAGTGAAACTGCATGGCCGCATCTGCCGGCTTCCCCAGCTTGATCAAGCAGGAGCCCAGGAAGAATCTCGCCCCTACGTCCAGCGGGTTGGCACGGACGGCCTGCTGGAAATAAGACGCCGCTTGCGAGTAATCTCCGCGCGGGAAATAAAATGCGCCCAAAACGTCGTAGCCGGAACTGAAGCGAGGGGTCAGATTCACCGCCTTGTGGAAATAGGCAAGTGCCTCATCGGGACGCCCTTCGAGGGCGGCGATCTGCCCAAGGCCAATCCAGCAATCATACGTGACAGTGGTCAAATTCACGAACGCCACCTGGTTAAGCTGGATGGCCATCCGGTATTCCTGTGCGGCCGCGGTCAAATTCCTGTCGCGATATTGCAGATCGAGCGCGCGGTGAACGTGCACCAGAGCGGATTTGGGCTCGGCGTTATACGAATAGTTCCACAACGTGTCGTTGGTGCGCCACCGCGGCACGGCGTGCAAATCCTGCACGCTGAAAAGTACCAGTGCCAAGCCAAAGGCGGGAACCAGGACACGCTCCGGATGGCGGGCCCGAAAATAATCTGGAATCTTGTTGAGGATAAGCGACGCTACGGCCAGAGAGAGGCCCATGGAGGGCAAAAACGAAAACCGGTCGGCGATGAGTGGGTAACTGAGCTGCCGCACGTCCAGGCAAGGCAGCAATGTTACCGGCCACCAAAGAATCAGGAAGGCCAGCGGGCGATCGTGCTTGCGAAAGGCGATGGTGAGTATAAGCGCCAAGAGCGTGATCCAGGGCCAGGGTGAGCGGGTGCTCGCCGCCAGATCGAAATTGCGAAAATCGTTCAGCTCAACTGGCCAGAAGAAAAGCTTGGTGTGCTGCCCGAGCAGCGCTATTGCGGCGACAATGACGCGCGGGGGGACCTTCCATAAGTTCGGCGCATGCGAAAGATGCCCCAGGACCGCAACCCGGATGCGGAGATAGACCGCCACTGCCGCCAAATAGGGAATCCAGCGAAGGCCTTTCCGCCACCAGCCATCCTCGTCCTTCATGACGAACCCGTAGACCACCAGCAGCAAGGGCATGCTGACGCCCATTTCCTTGAAGAAAAGCGATATGAAATAAACGGCAGCTCCGAGGACGTGCCAGGCCCATCGCTTCCCAGGCGTTCTTTCCCCGCGGAGAAAAATGATGAACGCCAGCAGGTAAAAAAGCCCGCAGCCGCAGTCAGGGACGCAGGAAACCCAGCACACCGGCTCCACGTGCTGCGGATGCAGGGCCCAAATCAGCGCGCCGGCGAAGGCAGTCAGATGATTCGGCAACAGGTCGCGCCCCAGCCGGTAAACCAACAGCGCGGTGATGACGTAAAAGACCAGTTGGTAGAGATGAAACGCCGCAGTGTTGGCTCCTGCCACCTGCCACACGAGCCAATGGGAAAAAATGTGCAAGGGACGGTAGAAATTCGTTTCAGCCGCATGACCCTCGAAGGACCACACGGAGCCGGTGAAGATGCGCCGCCAAAGATGGGGATTGCGCAGGAAGGGATTTTCCAATACCTGTTTGCCGTCATCGTACACGAAGCCGTTGCCCAGCGTGCCGCCAAACGCCACAACAGTGCACAGGACGAGCAGCCACTTTGTGACCATCGAATACCTTTTCAGTAAATCGTTACCACGTTCCAGCAACTTCACCCTCCGCGGAATCGACCTGCCTTCCTT
Source organism: Terriglobia bacterium (assembly GCA_030040515.1). GTDB lineage: Bacteria > Acidobacteriota > Terriglobia > UBA7540 > UBA7540 > Bog-366. The sequence continues at coordinate 6,573 of JASHTO010000025.1, read as the reverse complement.
CAGTGCCTTTAATGCTTTGCCACCAAGGAGCGGACATGCGCCGCTTCCGCCTCGTCGCCCGCCGCTTCCAGGGCGCGGGCTTCCGCCTCGAAGGCTTCCACATAAGTCGGGTCCACAACCCGCGCGGCGTGGAACTGGGCCGCAGCCTCACGCGGCTCACCGAGCTTCATATAACATGTCCCCAGGTAAAAGCGCGATTCTACCTCCTGGGGATCGAGTTCCACCGCCCGTTGGAAATAAACCCTGGCTTGGGCATAGTCGCCACGCGGGAAATAGACGATCCCCAGGGCTTTATAGGCGAGAGGATAGCCGGGCACAGCGCGCAACGCCTGTTGGTAATCGCTTACAGCTTCCTGTGTCCGGCCTTGGGCGCTGCGCGCTTGGCCGAGCAGCACGTAGCATTCCGCCGCAATCCCTGGCAAGGGCCGCTCACTGGCTTGGTTGAGCTTGATCGCCACCCGATACTCCGCTACCGCCATGTCCAGCTTGCCGTCCCTCTGTTGCAATAACGCCCCTCGAAGCATGTGGGCCACGGCGGAGTCCGGCGAGGCATCATAGGCCTGATCCCACAGGGTGATATTGTCATGCCAGTGGCGGACGGTACGCACATCCTGAAACATCCACAATGCCATTAAGACCCCAACCACCGGGACCAGCGCTGGAGCGGCTTGGGGGCGCGCCAAATAACTTGGCAATTTGTCCAAGGTGAAGATCGCGAGGGCCAGGCATAGTCCTACGGTTGGCAGGAGAGAAAAGCGGTCGGCCACCGCCGAGTTCACTTGGCGAATATCCAGGCAGGGAGCAAGCGTCACTCCCCACCAAATAACCAGAAATCCGAGCCGTGGCTCCGTTTTGCGCAGGAAGAGCGCCCCTGCAAGCAGCAACAGAGCCACGGCCGGCCACGGCGAATGCAGGCTGGTCTGCAGATTGAACTCACGAAAAATCGAAAGATTGGCGGGCCAGACAAAAAACTTGAGGTTCTGGCCCAACAGGGCTGCGGCCGCCTCCGCCATGCGTCCGGACGCCTGAAAGAGATTCGGCGCCTCGGAAAAGCGCCCCAACACCACGATGCGGATGGCCACGTAAACCGCCACCGCACCCACGTAAATCATCCCATATGCAATCTTGCGTTTCCAAGGATGCGTTCCGGCAAAGTAGAACCAGTAGACCAAAATGAGAAGTGGAAAGCTGAGCGCCATTTCCTTGAAAAACAACGCGGGAAGAAAGCCAGCAGCGGCGAGCAGGTGGCGGCTTGCGGACCACTCTTTTGCCCGGTCGGCTCGAACAAAGAGAAAAAATCCGAGCAGATAGAAGAACGCCGAGCCGAGATCGGGCAGCGCCGAAACCCATGCGGCGGGTTCCACGTGCAGAGGGTGCAGAGCCCAAAGCAATGCCCCCACAAATGCCACCAGGTTGTTAGGAGACAATTCCCGCGCGAGCCGGAAGACCAGCCATACCGTTGTGGCGTAAAAAAGCAGGATAAAGAGGTGGAAGATGACGGGATCGGGCCCTCTCAGCCGGTACAAAGCCCAGTAAGTCATGAACTGGAGAGGCCGGTACATGTTGTCGTGCTGCGCCGGGCCGCGGAATGACCACACCGAACCGGTGAAAATCCGGGTCCACATGGCGGGATTGCGAAGAAAAGGATTCTCCAGAACCTGGGGAATGTCGTCGTGGACAAACAGGTTGGACAGCGTGCCGCAAAAGACTACATACGTAAAGGAAAAAAGAATCCCCCCGGCGCATCGGGGGTGATCTTTCAGCCACTGCTCCCACTTTGCAAGCAAGCACTCGCCTCACGTCAAAGGTAATCGCGGGGATCTGGCACAGTCTTGAAACTCGGATCGCCCGCGCGTAATGCCCGAGCACCAGGCTTGATTATAGCTGCAAAGGTTTGGCGCATAAAATCAATCAAGCCGGCTGCGCTAGTACGTTCGTACTATCCATCGGTCAGTGGCGAGGGAACGCGTTTCGTTTTGAGGTTGCCGATGGTATTGTTCTTCCCCAGGGAACACCGCTCAATTTCGGGGGATTTGCAGCCCCAACAGAATCACGCCGGGGCGAGGATGGGTGATGCCGGAGCGAGAGAATAAGTTTGTCCGGTACGTTGTGGCACTGGCGGTGGTGGGAGCATTGGCCCGTTTTCCCATGATGATGGTGTTGGCGCGAACTCCGGTTTTCGTCTACTCCGACTTGTCGTACCTTCAGGCGGCTCAGGCTCTAATCCATTTGGATTTCCATGCCTTAGGTTATCGGGTTCCCGTTTATCCCTTGTTGATTGCCCTTTGCGACCTCAATCCCCACGCTCTCTGGTTTGTACAATCGGTGCTCGGGATTGGGTCAAGCCTTATGATTTTTGCAATGGCCTTTCAGCGGACTCATCATTGCCTCTACGCCTTCCTCATCGGGCTGCTGTGCAGCCTCACCCCCGAAGTCCTCACCTTTGAGTCATCACTTATGACGGAAACCCTTACCAATTTCCTGCTCGTGAGCTCAATTTGGCTCATTACCCACGATGAGGACTCTGGCCATGGCCTGTATCGATTCTCATTTGCGCTGGGTTCAGTTCTCGCTTTGTTGAGCCTGACCCGTCCCTTGATGATCTGTTTGCTGCCTTTGTATTTCGCCTCGGTGGTTCCGCGATGGAAACCCGGGAAAGCATTACAGCGCGAAGTCTTAAAACCGGCGGGGCTTTTTGCTGCACCGGTGATGGTCCTGATTCTCAGTTGGTGCGGATTTAATTATCTCAATTACGGTTACTTCAGCCCCACGACCCGCGCCGGCGGGAACTTGATGGACCAGGTTGATCCTTACGTTGATCTGGCGCCAGAGCGGTTTGCGTTGCTGCGGGATACCTGGTTACAGACGCGCCAGGCCATTGGCAGCAGCGTCAATCGAAGCGCGACACTCCTCTATGGGGCCGCCGTGCAAACGATGGTACGGCGAACCGGCAAAACCGACGTGCAGATATCGCGTGAATATCAATCTCTCGCTCTGTACCTGCAAATCCACCATCCCCTTTATTGCTTGCGGCGCGCAGAACAAAGCTGGATACAGTTTTGGGCGGAACCGACACTGGATGAATTGGAGTGGCCCGAACGAAGCCAGGTTACACTGGGTAACTTCGTCATGACCCTCGATAACTTTTGGGTTCGCGAAGTCGAAGGCGCTTTTCTAATCCTTGCCTTGCTCTCCATCCCCTGCGCTCTGCTTTACCCTAAGGCGTTTTCGAAAGTCGAGTATTTGATTTTCGCCGCAGTCCTTTGGGTTTCCATCTTCGCCGCGCTGACTGAATATGGAGAAAACCGCCGGTTCTGTGTTCCCTTTTACATGCTCATCGTGTACACCGTTATGACCAGGAGCTGGATGTGGATCACCGCCCCCGTTTCCGGGCTGAAAGCAAATCAGGGCTAGTCCACACCAAGGTACTTAGAAATCCGGCGTTACCGGCACCCCCTGGACCCCAGAGCGCCGCCCCCGCATCCGGCAACGCGGAAACCCGTTCCCACAAGAGTCATCGATTTGATTCCGCCGCCCCTGAAGTCAGGGCGCTCAATTGCTGCCGCGCCGTGATGCTTTCCGGGTGGTATTGGATTTCCAGGTTCAGCTCGGATTCGGCGGCGGGAATGTCATTCCGATCACGCTGAACCATGGCCAGTGCGAAGTGATATCCGGGAGCGGTAGGGCGAATTTGGATCGCACGCTGGAGGTACGTCACAGCCTCGTCAGCACGCCCTTGTCGCCAGATGCTCAGACCCAGGTAGAGATACTCATCCGAATCGGCGGTATTGATGGCGATGGCCCGCCGCAGATATTGCTCCGCTTCCGGTAGTTTGCCGATTTTGTAGTACGTGTAACCCAGGTTGTAGTTGGAGAGCCAGAATCCCGGCTCGCGCGTCAAAACTTGCGAATAAAGGGTGATGGCGTCGCCGGGGTCTCCTGCATCCATGAGCGCCGCTCCCAAATCGTTGCAGACCAAATTATCGCGTGGAGCAATGCTGTAAGCCCTTTGATAAAGGGACAGATCACTGGACCAAAATCTCTGCTGGCTCATCGTTCCCGAGAGGTAAGCCAGGGCAATTACGGCCAGTGCTCCCCATTCCAGGGCCCTGGCATATTTCCCCCAAAGGCCGGCGGCCTCAGCAAGTACGAGGGAAACCAACAGCACGAAGCCCACGGAGGGGAAATACAAATAACGGTCATGGGCGATATCACCTTCGGCGTAAGCGCGCAGCCAGAGAATGGGAAGAATGGGAAGCACCATCCAGCAGCAGGCCAAGAGCGCCAATCGCGCGTTTTTAAGGTGGCGAATCACCAAGCCCGACGCCACGGCTGACGCCAGCAACAGAATCGCAGGGACCAGAAAAGCTGCAGACGCCCCCTGCTGAACGTAGGGCAGGCCGTAAAGCCCGCTGAATCCCGCCGGGAACAACAGGTGGCGCACGTAGAGCCAGAGAATGGAAGGCTCGGTCAGGGCCATGCTCGCGAGCGGGAGGGGAGTTACGGTATGGGAAAATCCGTGCAGCACGAATGCGCGCAGCGGCAGATAGAGAATGCTCAGCGCCAGAAATCCCAGGGATTGCTTCAACGCGAAAAGAAAACGCGATATTCCGCTGCGGCCATCGGCATAAAGCCACACGTAAACGAACACGAGCGGCCCCGTTATGATTGCGGTTTCCTTTTCGAGCAGGCCGAGCGCGAATAGGGCAAGCGCTGCGGCCATCCAACCCCAGCGACGAGCTTCGCGGAAGCGCAGAAACGCCAGAATACTGCCGATCGCAAATACTGTCATCAGCGGGTCCGTCACTCCGGAAACCCATGCGACGCTTTCGATGTGAATCGGATGAAGGGCAAAAAGGGCCGCAGCGGTGAAGGCGATGGATCGGCTCGCTGCCAACCTCCGAACCAAAACAAAAACCAGGTAGGTCGCCACCACGTGGCAGAGAACGTCCGTCAGGTGCCAGCCTTTCGGATTGAGCCCAAACATGGCGTGATTCAATCGCAACCAAAGAAGAAAAAGCGGGCGGTAGTAATTGCCCTGAACATTCGGGTAGAGCTCCGCCCAGGCGTGGGAGGTGAAGTAGTTGGGCAAATAATGCCAGGCATGAATCGCGGGATTCTCAATGATCTGCGGTTTGTCGTCGTAGACGAAGGGATAGCCGAGGGCCGGGACGTAGGCGAGAAAGGCCAGGGCACATGCCATGGCCTCAGCGATGCCGCGGCGCGCCATCCATCCTAAGAGGTTTGAGTTTCCGGGCGAGCTTTCTGCCGGCACGGGTTGCCCCACTCTCGAACTGGGAATTTTGCGCATCCATCATGACGAGATGCGAGGGCAAAATGCAATAGACCGAAGGTCGCAGGCTCAGGGTTTTGCGCCCAGAACCAGCAGGGCTCCTTCCGCCTTGAACCGCTTCATTTGTGCGGCGTCGCGAAACCATCGGCCGGTATAAACCTCCGGAGTGGGCGAGAGATCGGGAATGCGACGGGCCTGGACGTTTCGGAAGCCGGCGTTCGCAAAGAGGTCTTGCCATTCCGCCGCGGAAAGCAGGTGGGCAGGAGTTTTGTAATGAGCTTCCCACTGGTGGCAATCAGGATTGTCACGGTAATAGTTGATCAAGACCCACACGGAACCACCCGGCGCGAGCACGCGAAGAATTTCACGCAAGCCGCGTGCCGGGTCGTGCCAGTAGTAGGCGGACTCTACCGAAATGACCTTGGTGAACGCGTTCGCGGGCGCCGGCAGTTTCTCCGCAGTCCCTCGCAGGAACTGAGCGTTGGGAACATTGGCGCTCGCGGCTTGCGCGCGTCGAATCATTTCGTCGGAAACATCGACGCCTGTTACCGATCCCTTCGGCGTAATACCGGCGAGCCGCCGCACCAGCCAGCCGCTTCCGCAACCGAGGTCGAGCACGCGATCATCGGGCCGCAAATTCATCAGCTCGAGCGCGGGGAGGACGATGGGAAGATGGCTGCCCTCCATTTCCTCTCCCTTGCCCGCCTGCGCCCAGCGGTTGAATTCCTCGCGGAGCATTTCGGCGGCTGGGCCGTTTGGCAAGGTTGCGGGAAGATGGTTCGCCATTCTCAAAAGCCTCCAGAAAGCCGGTGATTCATTGCTCTAGCATCTTAGTCTTCAGGTTCGAGTCGCTGTTGCGCGCCGTGTAAAACGGCAAGAATCATCAGGCAGTGGCGATGCACTCGATAGGGAACGATGTAAGGCGTGTCCGCAATGACCAATTCCCGCGTCCCGGGCTTGCGCCCGGCTCGCCCCAGGTGCGGATGCTCGCCGAGGTAAGCAATGGTCTTGCGAATCTTCGCCGCCACTCGGCGCGCGGCCTCAGGCTTGTCCTGTTCGATGTAGGCCTGAATCTCAGCGAGGTGCCGGACGGCGGTTTCGGTCCACACTATTTGCATACCGGTGGGCGAACCTTTCGCTTGCTGCCCCAGGACCGAAGCCAGCGGTCGACCTTTTCGTGGGGAATGGTCCTGCCCTGATCAGCGTCGCGGAGCCCCTGTTCAATTTCCGCCATCTGCCACTGCTGATCCTCCACGTAGCGCTGCAATGCGTCGGTCGCC
>JASHTO010000295.1 GCA_030040515.1 Terriglobia bacterium | reverse complement strand
AGCACGGCCCGCTGCTGCTCATAGGTACTCACGGGGCGCCCGAATTCATCGAACGCCCCTGGATCCTGAAGCTGGCAGAACAGGGCGACGGCGATTTCACCCATTTCGTTCACCTCGGGGTCCTGCGCCAGGGATTTCATCAGCTCCAGGTCGTTGGGTTGGGTAACGTAATTCTCGCGGGCAACCGAGCGGGCGAGTGATTGCAGACTTTCCGCCGTCATCCGGAGACGCATCATGCGCGCGTGCAGGCGGTTTTCGCGTCCCGCTTCAACGCTTTGAGCGCGGGCGAGTACGGCTCCCTCCTGCGAGCGGTCGGTGCGCTCCATCAGCAAGAGGGCGCGCGCCAGGCGCTCTGCCAGAGCTTCCTGCAAGCGGCCGGTGGGAGCGAATTCCTGGCGCACATCTTCCAGCAGTTCTTCAAATTCCACCGGGTCTTCACCCATGGCGCGCAAAGCGGCTTGCTGCGCCTCGGAATAATGGCCGTGGCGGAGGTTTGCTGTGCGGCTGTGCTCCTTCCCCGCCTGCGTGCGCGGGCCGCGGGAGAGCTTCCCGTTGGCGCGCAGAGCAGCGAGCTTCCTTTCAGTCATGGTGGGTTTCTTGATGAGTGACATTCAGGCCTCCTTCAGGCTGTGATCTGGGCTGGGCGCAGGACCGCCGCAGCGTTGTGGCACGGGTGTCACCACCCGCGGCGCAGGTTAAAGAGGCTAAACGACCAGTCTTATAGTAACTTATGGGTTAAGTGATGTCAATAGGGTAAAATAAGGGGGATAAATCGGATGCCCGCGCACCGGCACGGAGTTTATTTCCTGTACACCACCCCGCCCTTCATGACGAAGGTGACGTGTTGGACGGCGGAGATGTCGCTCAGGGGATCGCCGGGGACGGCGATGATGTCGGCGTAGAAGCCGGGCTTGAGCTGGCCGATCTGGTCCGGCCAGCCGAGGAGTTTTGCTCCATTGATCATGTCGGCTTGCAGCGCGGCGAGGGGCGTCATGCCGTATTTCACCATCAGCTCGAGTTCGCGTGCCTGCGTGCCGTGCGGAAACGGTCCGACGTCGGAGCCCACGGCCATGGGAACCGCGGCGGCAAGTTGCTTGCGGAACTCCGCGGCGTGGAAATCGAGCATCGCGCGCTCGCGGGCCCCCGCGGCGGGCGTGGTGGCGTGATCGGCGAAGTACTCAATGATGGTGAACGTGGGCACGGCGAAGATTTGCTTTTCGCGCATGATGCGCATGGTTTCATCGCTCAATTGAAACGCGTGGTCGATGGAAACCACTCCGGCCTGGGCAGCGTAAAGCGTTCCTGGCTCGCCCGTGGCGTGGACGGCCACGTGCTTGCCGGTGCGCGCGGCTTCCTGAACGGCGGCGGCGAGCTCGGCTTCCGTGTACTGATAGGGTGTCGAGAAGCGCCCGTCGCGAAGCTGGTCGCGGCCGGTTTCGTACATCTTGGTGAAATCGGCCCCCTCCTTGTACTCCTCGCGGATGACTTCCACGATCTCACTGATGCTGTTCGCGTAGGTGGCGTTGGAGAGCACGTGCTGCGCGGGGTTGTAGCGATTCGCATCTTCGTGCCCGCCGAGAATATCCACGGCGTTGCCGCTGATGCGCAGGCGCGGACCGGGAATTTCTCCCCGGTTAATGGCGTTGCGCACGGCGGTGTCGGCCGAGCCGGCGCCTTCGGTGCCCATGTCGCGCTCGGCCGTGAAGCCGGCCATCAAGTCGTCGCGCGCCTGAAGCGTGGCAGTGATGGTGCGCTGCGGGACGGACTCCTCGACGGTCTGCAAGTCCTCCGCGCCCGGGTGCAGGAACAGGTGCACGTGCGCGTCAATCAGACCGGGCATTAACGCCGTGTCGCCCAGGTCGATGACCTCGGCCCCCTCAGGATGCTTGACCGACGAACCCACTTCTGCAATGCGCTCACCTTCGACCAGCACTTCCCCAGGCGTCAGCATTTTGCCCGAATCAATTTCCAGCAGCCGGGCAGCGTGCAAGACCACAGGGTAGCCTGAGGTGGGTAGCGGCGTTTGCGCCCCGGCTCGTGAAAGCACTGCCCCGGGCAAAACCATTGTTGAAATAATCGCGGCAATGAAAAACTTCGTCCTCATATGCGCCGTTCACCTCAAAATGTGAATGGGGATGCCCAGGTTGAGTTTCTTCCAGTCTCTGTCAGCCGTGTAGACAGGCACGTTTAAGGTTAAAGTCAGGGCCAGGCACGCCCGGTCGCCAAGGGAGAGTCCCAGAGGCTTCGTTTGACTCACCAGGGATCCAGCGGTTTTCGCTTGCTCGCTGGTGAAGGGCTCAATGTTGGGGATAGGGTCCACGACAAGCTGCCAGGCTTCTTCCGGATCCGCGCCTTCGCGCACCAGCCTCGCCTGAGCCTCCGAGAGATTCACAGTGCTCATCGTGGCTTCACGCAACAGCTCGGGAGTTAGCATTTCCGCTCCAGGCTCCTGATTCAGCAGGGCAAGCAGGGCCGAGGCGTCCAAAACCAGCCTACTCACGCTGGGCGGCCTTCCGCCGCTCAGCAATCAATTCCTTGACGAGCGAACGCCCCGGCTTGACCAACTCCCGGACACGTTTTTGTGCCCGCGCCAAGCGCGCCTTCAAGGTGGAAAGTCGCAACTCACTGTCCTCGATTCGTAGCTCGACTTCGTCACCGATCTTGATGTCCAAAGCCTCGCGAAAGGAAGCGGGAATGACTACGCGCCCCTTTTCGCCAACTCGTGTTCGCATTTGTTGGTCCATGTGTCCCTCAAGCTGAAATGTGTCACTATTCTACTGCTGTGACAACAATATTGCAAGGTGGGTCAAGCTTCAGAACGTCTGCAGGACGGAGTGATCCGCCTGCCGCGCTGCGTATTCGATGGCGGCGAGAATGTCTTCGCGCTCAAGAAAAGGGTAGTCGGCCAGAATTTCTTCGTAGGATGCGCCAGCCGCGAGCAAGTCGAGAATATCCGTAACCCGGATACGCATGCCCCGGATGCACGGGCGGCCACCGCATTTGCCCTCTTCCACCGTGA
>JASHTO010000294.1 GCA_030040515.1 Terriglobia bacterium | reverse complement strand
AGAAAAAGGGTTCCACCATCCGCCAATTCAAAACGGCCCACGCGATCGGTCTTGGCGTCCGTAAACGCGCCCTTGACGTGGCCGAACAACTCGCTTTCAAAGACTCCCTCGGAAAGGCCTCCGGCATTGACCGTGACCATCGGGCGCGAGGCGCGCTCGGAGAGCGCGTGCAGGCTGCGCGCCGCCACTTCCTTCCCTGTTCCGTGCTCGCCGGTAATCAGCACGTTGGCATCCGAAGGTCCTACGCGCGCAATCAGGGCCAGGACAGGTTGCATGGCGGGCGATTCCGCAATCATCTTGGGCCGGCCTTCCGCGCGCAGCAGGCGATTTTCGGCTTCCAGGCGCTGCCCTTCACGCAGGGCACGGCTCAGCTCTACTTGCGTCCGCAGAATGGCGATCAGGCGGGCATTGTCCCAAGGCTTCTCGATGAAATTGCTAGCGCCGCGGCGCATCGCTTCCACGGCCAATCCGACGTTCGCCCACGCCGTCATCACCACGACGGGAAGCGTGCTGTCCATGGCTTGCAGGGCGGAGAGAATGTCGAGCCCTTCCTGCCCGGAAGTTGTGTCGCGGGTGAAGTTCAGGTCCATGAGGACCAGATCGAAGTCTTTTGACTTAACCGCTGAAATAATTCCCTCGGGTGAAGTCGTGCATTCGGTCACGTACCCCTCGCCCTTCAGCAACATGCGAAGAGCTTCCAGGATGTGTGTCTGGTCATCGGCGATAAGAATTCTGGTCATGGTTTAAGGGATGCTGATCGGCCGCCTGCTGACAGGTTAGGTTTCCAACGGTCGGCCGTCAACCGGAAATCGCCAGGGGTGCGTCAAAGTCGTGTCGGTTTGGAGTGCGGGAGCTTGCTCCCGCTTTCCTGGCTGGCAGCTTGCTGCCAGCCCGTAGCGCGCCTGCGAGCAGACGCGCCGAAAGCGGCAACAAGCTGCCGCACTCCATAACTCGTCTCGACCGCCGTCCCGTTATCTTACACTTACGGGACTTTGACGGGCCCCTGCGGAAATCACCCCTCACGCAATCCAGCCGTCCTGGAGCTTGATGATGCGATGGCCGTAGGCGGCGTTGGTCTCCGAGTGGGTTACTTGAATGATGGTGGTCCCTTCGCTGTTGAGCTTCTTGAAGAGCTCCATGATTTCCTGCCCCTGAGTGGAGTGCAGGTTGCCGGTGGGCTCATCGGCAAGAATCAATCTGGGTTTGGCGATCACCGCGCGCGCCACGCCCACCAGTTGCTGCTGGCCGCCCGAAAGCTGGCTGGGAAAGAGGTCCTTCTTCCCCACGATATGAAAACGATCCAGCGTGTCGGCTACCAACGCCTGCCGCTCCGAGGCCTTCACGTCACGATAGGAAAGCGGGATGTCCAGATTCTCCGCAACCGTCAGGCTATCCAGCAGGTGGTATTGCTGAAAGACAAAGCCAATGTAGCGTTTGTTGATTTCGATGCGTTTTTTGGAGTTGAGCTTGTGGATGGGATGATCCAGGAAATAAAACTCGCCCTCCCAGCCGCCATCGAGCATGCCGATGATGCTGAGCAGAGTCGATTTCCCCGCGCCCGACGGCCCCATAATGGTAACGAATTCACCTTCTTTGATCTCCAGGTTGATGCGCCGCAGGACGTAGTAACGCCCGCCCGCCAGGGGGTAATACCGATCGAGGTTTTGCATCTTAATCATGACGATTTCCTTGATTTAGCAATCGACGAGCAGCACGCCTACGAAGACATCTTAGCGCATTTGGCACCTGCTTTTGACAGTTCCGGCAATCAGCAACATGTGGTGTTTGATCGGACTGAAAAGACCCCAACTCCTCTCCCCTCTTCCCTCTCCCCAGGGGAGAGGGAAGAGGGGAGAAGGGGTGATAGGGTGAGGGGTTGTTTCCTGTAGTCCCACACTGGGGCAGTGGCTGCGATGAAAATCGGTGGCGGAATTTCAATGTGAACGCGAAATTCAATTCTGAGTCCACGCCTACCGACTGCCAATCGAGTCTGAGGCCAACGCACGCGTTGCTTTCCACGGCTTTACTCGTGCCTCAGCGCCACGATGGGGTCGACCTTGGTCGCCCGCAGCGCGGGAACATAAGCCGCCAGCATCGCCACCACCAGGAGCAGCAACGAAACGGCGACAAACGTCAGCGGATCATTCGATTTGACGCTGAACAGCAAGCTGGACAAGTAATGCGTCAGGGCAAGCGCGCCCGCGACGCCGATGATCAACCCGGCCAGCGTAAGCCGGAATCCCTGTCCCACAACCAGTCGAAGCACGTCCCCGCGCTGCGCCCCCATCGCCAGGCGAATTCCGATTTCGCGCGTGCGCTGGCGCACAGCGTAGGAGAGCACACCGTAAATTCCGACTGCCGCCAGCACCAGAGCCAATCCTGCGAATACCGTCATCAACGCCATCAAGAGCCGCTGGAACGCCAGCGAAACCGACAACACTTCTTCCATTGAGCGGATGTGCCCGATGGGGATATCGGGATCGGCGTCCTGAAGCGCAGCCTGGACGGTACGGCTCAGGCTGAGCGGGTTGACGGCCGTGCGCACCAGGATCGACGTGGGCGACCACGCCTGGAGGAACTGGTCGGTTTTGAAGGAAGCCTGGGCAATCGGCACGAAGAAGGTGGGCGGCACCGCCTCGTTCAGGCTGGAGCGAACATCGCCAACAACGCCAACGATTTCCAATGGGTCTTTGTCCAGGGTGAGCAACTTGCCCACGGGGTTCTGATCCTTGAAGTACTCACGCGCGAACTCGGCGTTAATCATTGTGACTTTCGATGAGTCATGAGAATCCGCAGGCTGGAAATTTCTTCCCGCCAGCAAAGGCACGCCAAGCGTCTGGATGTATTCGGGAGTAATCTCGCGGTAATCCACGGAAGGAGTTTCAACGTGGCCATTTACCAGGACTCCAGGATTCAAATTGATTCCACGTTCGAGCGGCAGACCTGCGGCAACAATCGAAGCGCTCTGCACGCCGGGAATTGCTTCGATGCGCTTCTGCACGTCCTGGTAGAAGGCGTGGAGAGCGGGAGTGGAATCGTACCTGGAGCCCGTGGTCCAGATTTGAAGTGTCAGCAGATTCCGCGGGTTAAATCCCGGATTGGTGCTCAGCAAACCTATGAACGTCCTGATGAGCAGCCCTGAGCCGATCAGGAGAATCAGTGACAGCGCGACTTCCGCGCAGACCATGCCTGCGCTCAATCT
>JASHTO010000293.1 GCA_030040515.1 Terriglobia bacterium | reverse complement strand
GAAGTGCCTTCTTTGCCACTTTCTTCTCCTCTCTCCATTGGTGAGAATAAATCGCTGAAACCAAATCGACTATGTTTGACTAAGCTCGCAAGATTTGCAACACAATTTGTGTCCGATTTCGCACCACGGGCGCACTGTAGCGGCGGTCTATGACCGTCGTCGGCGCTCATCGAGCAGAAATATCATTCCTCCGCCGTGCTGAATTTCTCGAACCGCACCTTCGCGTCCGCAATCGTCGGCCGGCCCTGCGAATCCACAAATCCTGGCTGGCCCTGCGCCACGAGTTTCTGGTGCCCGAGCATCAGCGCGGCGCTAGCCCGGAACCACGGTTCGAATTCCGGGTCGAGCGCAAACGGGTCGAGCATGGGCCTTGTCTCCGGCGTGTTGTGCTCGGTTCCATTGAACACCGGCCACCAGCGCTTTTGCGCCGCCGAGACAATTTCGCGCAGCCGTTCGCGCGTGTTGCGGACGGGGATGACTTCCACAGCGTAAAATCCCCGCGATTCGAGATGATCCAAAAGCGCTTCGACGTTTTTCTCGCCGTCCAAAATGGGATTGCCCAGGATGGGATAAGTGGGAATCGCGCCGAAGGCCAGGAAAATTCTGCGCAGGTCGGTTACGGAGACAAACGCGTCGGGGTCTTCGGCGACATAGCAAGGCGCGCCGGCCTTCAGCAGCTTCGCGCGCAGGAAGATTTGTAAGCTGGCATCGTCATCGGCCTGCGGCGCCGCAACACCGCACAAGGTGGTCAATACTTCGGCGAAGGGTTTGGCGCGGCGCGTGGCCACGTCGCGGAGCTTCAAGAGCGCGGCAAAGGCGATGTGCCGTTCGGTGGCGTTGCCGCGCGGCGTCAGCGCTACAACATCCGACCAGGTCGGGCCATTCACGCCCAGCTTAGTCGTGAACAGGTCGGCGAGCTTGAGCGTCATCTCCCGGTTGCGGCGCTCGAGCGCTCCGCGCATGCGCGTGAGGGTCAGCATTTCGTCCGATGACTCTTCGGGAGCGCGCGTGATGCCCTTGCCGCACAGGTAAATCCGTCCGGGATTGTCGGGATCGTTCAGCTTCATGCCCGCATCGGCCGATTCGCGGTCCACGGCCACGGCTTCCAGCGAAAAGGTCGCGGAGATTCCCGCCACCTGGCAGGCGCGGCGAAACTCCTCGTGCCCGGCAATCGTGTAGTGATCGTTGATGCCCAGAACCGCCAGGCCTTCGCGCGCCGCCTGCCATACCGCCTCCGAGGGGGAGCGGAAAACGCTGAAGGATTCACTGGTGTGGATGTGGCAATTCGTTCCGCGGTGTTCGCGCGGGCCGAGCTGGGCGCACAATTGCCCCAGAGCTTCCAGGCGCTGGTCAAGCGTGCCGCTATACAGTTCGATCTCAAGCTCGCGAGTTTTTCCCAGCGTTGTATTGCTCATCGCACCATCACCTGTCCGCCGTCCACCACCAGCGTGTGTCCGGTAATGCAGCGCGCCGAATCGGAGCAGAGAAAGATCACGGCCGCGGCTACGTCGGAGCGCTTGATGTCGCGCTTCAGGGCGGTCAAATTGATGTAGTAGGGAATTACTTCCTCCGGCTTGATGCCTTTTTTCTTGGCCGCGCTCTTGATGTATTCAGGATTCCAGATTTTCGAGCCCTCGAATACATTGCCGGGCGCCACCGCGTTCACGCGAATGCCGTCCTCGCCCAGTTCCAGCGCCCAACCACGCATCAGGTGAAGCTCACCGGCCTTGGTGGCGTTGTAGGCGGAATTGTTTTTCGAAGCGTCGAGCCCGCTCTTGGAAGAGAGCATGATCATCGCGCCGCCATCACCCTGCGCGCGCATGATGCGCGCCGCTTCACGAGCCACCAGGAAATATCCCGTCAGATTGATGTCGAGCGCCAGCTTCCAGAGGTGCAGCGGTGTGTCCACCAACTCGTGAGCCGGTGCGATTCCCGCCGCGCACACGACGATATCCACTCCACCCCAGTGGCGAACCACCTGGTCAAATGCCGAGGCGACGGATTCTTCGTTGGTCACGTCCATGTGAACCGGCAAAGCGCGAATCGCAGCGACGGAATTGGCGGCAGCGTCTTTCGCGCCCGCGTCGTCCACGTCGCAGAAGGCAACGGCTGCGCCCGCTTCCACGAGTCCCTGCGCGATGCCCAAGCCCAGGCCCGAAGCCGCACCCGTGACCAGTGCCACCTTACCCGCCAACGCTTCCGTGGATTTGCCGAGAAGGGCTGAGCGGTAGTGCTCCGCCTCCCAGTTGATGATGAAATCCGCCGAGGCGGGAGAAAGGTTGTGCGCGCCACCGCGCGAGGCAGCGCGATGGGTAATTTCGCCGGCGGCCACGCCCAGCGCCTCCGCTGCTTCCAGCTTTTTCGCATCATCGGCGAAGAGGAATGTGCCAACGTCGCGCGCGACCGCAAGACGGGGCGGAGCTTTTTCGGCAAGGGCGACTTTAATTTTCCCAGACAGCTCGTCAATCGACTCCGCCACAATCGCGTGCGCGCCGGTGTAAACGATGTGATCGGGAGTGAGCGAGCCTGCGGCCAGCAGATTCGCCCGGTCGTCACAGGCGATTCCCGCAAGCTCGGGGTTGCGCGTCATCCGGGCAAACGGCGTTGTTCCTTTTGCCTCACGCCAGCCGCGGCGGACGGCCACCATGGCCTTGCGGAGCGTGGCGGAA
>JASHTO010000292.1 GCA_030040515.1 Terriglobia bacterium | reverse complement strand
AAAAATTACGGCCGCAAGCGCAAAGGTCGTAACTGCCGAAGCTCGCCCCCGCATTTTCGTGGCCATCCGCCGGCCGAGAAATCCCAGCGCAGCAAGAATCAGCCCGGCGTAGAGCAATGACGGCTGGATGAGTGCCGAAACCTGAGGTTCGATTTTCTCCCCCATCCGTTTCTCTGCCCATGTGTAGAGCCAGGAATGGGACGCTGCCGCCGCTACCACTCCCAGTCCCAATAGCAGAGCGAAGCCTGCGGTGAGCCAGTCGGGCGGGCGCTTTTGCTCGTCCGTGCCAACTTCCTGCCAAACACGCGCCGCCAGGATGCTCAATGGGACGATGGCGGGGAGAAAATAAGTTGGAAGCTTGGAATGTGAAAGTGTGAAAAAGACAAATACCCACGCCGACCAGCAAAGCAGAAACAGGATTGGCCTGCTTTCCTCTTCTCTCAACTTCCGCCAGCGGCGCAGGCGATTCCAACCCGCCAGGAGTACGAAAAGGCTCCAGGGAAAAAAGCCGCCAAGGAAAACCGGAATGTAATAGAGGATTCCCCCTCCGCGCCTCGCCGCGCCGGTGGCGAAGCGCTTCAAACTTTCGTTCCAGATCGCATAGCGGGGGAAATCCGGATTGCGCAATGAAACGGCAATGAACCACGGCAGCACCACGGCGAAGAAAATCAGTATTCCCCGTCCCCAGCGCAGGCGCAGCCATTCGCGCCAACGGCCACGCGCCGCCTGGTAGATCAAAATCGAGATCACGGGAATCAGAAATCCCACGAAGCCCTTGGTGATCACCGCAACGCCCATGGTCGCGAACATCAGCGCCCCGTACCACGGCGCGAGGTTGCGATTCTCCTCCGCGAGCCAGAAGGCGACCATCGCCAGCGTTACGAAGAAAGTGAGGGTCATGTCAAAGATGACTTCGCGGGCGAGCACCAGGGCCAGCGGAGACGCGGCAAATATCAATCCTGCTCTGAGCCCCGAGGAATTGCCGAACATGCGCCGCCCCAGGAACCACACCAGCAACATGGTCGCTATGCCCATTAACGCCGAAGGGAAGCGCGCCGCCCACTCAGAAACACCAAAGGTTTTGAGTGATGTCGCCACCATCCAGAAGAACACGGCGGGCTTGTCAAGAACTACAAAGCCGTTGAAGTGCGGTGTAATCCAGTCGCGCGTCACCATCATTTCCCGGCCCACCTCAGCGTTGCGCCCCTCGTCGGGTTCCATCAGCGGGGAACGGCCCAAAGCTGAAAAAAAGAGCAGGCCCGCCGTGAGCAACAGCAGGGCCAGCGACAGGTAAAGCGTGGTTTTTGGATTCGAAGGGGATTCAGCTTCCGTCACAGTGGTTGGTCTTAAACTGACTCCTGACTTCTGACTTCAACATTCTCGGGAGTCTCCACGACTTCCAGAACAGCTTCATAAGGGATCCAGTTTTTCTTCATCCAGCGCACGGCCCAGACGTCCGCCAAACCCTTCTTCATCCTGCGCCAGGTGTCGTACTTGGTTTTTCCCGCCCGGCGCGGGCGATGGCTGACGGGAACCTGCGCCACGCGGAAGCCGCGCATCCTCAGGAGAGTGGGGAGGAACCGGTGCATGCCGTTGTAGAGCTCCAGCCGCTCGACGCACTCACGACGGTATGCCTTCAGCGTGCAGCCGGTGTCCACAATATCGTCCTTCGTAACCCAGTTGCGGAAGCCGTTGGCAATGCGCGACGACCGGCGCTTCCACCAGGTGTCCTGCCGGCGGGTACGGATGCCACACACAACGTCATAATCGGCGAGCATCGGAACGAGCCGGGGAATTTCCGCCGGGTCGTTTTGCAGATCGCCGTCAAGCGTTACCACGGCATGGCCTTTGGCCAGATGGAAACCCGCGCCCATCGCCGCAGTCTGGCCCAGATTGCGGCGGAAACGCGCGATGCGGATTCGCGGGTCAGCCATTTGAGCGCGCTTGAGAATTTCCAGCGTCGCGTCCGTACTGCCGTCATCGACGAAAAGAAACTCCACTTCACCGGGCCAATTGGCCAGCGCCGCCTGGAGCTGCTCATGGAGGGGGCCGACATTCTCCTCCTCGTTGTAAACGGGAATGACCACGCTCAGGGAACCGCTTTCCACTTGCCTCCTCAAGCCCCGGCAATACACGCCGATTCGAGGTCATTTTAGCACGCTTGTTACGCGGGGCCGCGAAATTCCACGCGGGGCCGGACGGCGTTGGGGCAGCCCGGGTTCCCCAGGATTTTACCTTTCGCCATCAGGGACATGTACATCCTCGCGGACCAGGATTGAATCCAATGAGCTTGATGGCGCGAATTCCCGCGCGAACGAGGGCGTATGCCAGGATCGCGATTTCGACTATCAGTCTTATTGATGTGTACCCTTCTCCTGGGCGCTTGCAATGGCCTCAAACTATTTCATTCACCGGATGACAAGGCCATCACGACCGACATTCAGGCCAAACTGTTCAATGATCCGGTTCTGAAGACGCGCGACATTCGTGTCGCATCCCGGAATGGCGTCGTCACACTCTCGGGAACGGTCGACACGGAGCTGGAGAAGTCCGCGGTCGAGCATCTTGCCTCCCAGCAAGGGGGTGTAAAGAATGTCGTAAACACGCTCAGCGTGGTTTCGCAACCGGCTCCGCCCGAGGCGACCTCGCACGAAGCGGTAGCGGAGCAGCCGCCGCAGGTCCAGCGCGCTCCGGCAGCAAGCGACCAGGACAAACCTGCGGAGAACTTGCAGGCCGACTCGAACGCGGTTCCGCCGGAGCCTGCGGCCCGCGAGAATCCTCCCGAGGCTCCAACCTCTGCCCCCACTTTGCCCGCGGTTGTTTATCCCTCTCCCGCCGCCGCACCGCCTGCAACTCCGGCGTCCCCTCCCGCCCCGGCACCTGCTGCGCCCGCTCCTCCACCCGCGCCGCAGCCCGCACCCAAGCCGCAACCACAGATTACGATTCCCGCGGGAACCGTGGTAACCATCCGCATGATTGATAACATCGATTCCAGCCGCAACAAGCCCGGCGAGGAGTTCGCTGCCACGGTGGATTCACCCGTCGTTGTGAACGACCAGGTGGTGGTGCCGCGCGGCGTC
>JASHTO010000291.1 GCA_030040515.1 Terriglobia bacterium | reverse complement strand
CTCCGCCACGGCGCCGGCGTTGGCGTCGTTTTCAATCAGGCATTCGACATGAAAGGCTTCTTCCAGAATCGCTTTAATCGGCACATCGTCCCAAGTTGGAAGATTGGGCGGCGACTGAATGATCCCCCGCACGCGGTCCAGCGGTCCTCCGCAGCTTACGCCCAGCCGCGCGATGCTGCCTTCGCAGGCGCCGTGCTCCGCCAGTATCTCGCGGATTCCCGATTTAATCAGCTCCAAAGCTCTCTCCGGCCCCTGCGCGGGCCGCGTGGGAAATTCTTTGCGCGCGATCACATCTGGCGGCGTGGAAGAAAGCAGAACCGCGGTTTTCGTCCCCCCAATGTCGATCCCGATCAGCAGCTTGCTTTCGGAAGTTGTCAAAAGCAGTCTCCTGTTCCCGCGCGCTCGACCTGAAGCGCAAAATCATTTTGCCTTCCCATGCAGAAGCGATGAGTTTGGCCGGTGCTTGGTTGGACCACCGGTGGCAATAGTCAAACTATACTTGTATTTTCCTTCCGAGGGAATATGCTCTTGCTCGGAGCCCACGGCTGCGTCAAAGTCGGCTCAATTTGGAGTGTGGGAGCTTGCTCCCGCCTTCCTGGCCGGCAGCTTGCTCCCGCACTCCATAGTTCATCCCAGTCGCCACAGTCCTGTTATCTAACAGCTGAGGGACTTTGACGTACCCTGGCTCGGAGCCAGGAAGGAATTTGCAGCTTATTATTACTGGGGGAGAAACAATGAACATTTCGCGAAGAGATTGGTGCCTGCTGGCGACGGCCCTTGCCGCGTCGCCGGGAATGGCTGAGCAGAAGGGGGTGTTGACGAGCGAGGTGTTCACTTACGATAAACTTCTGGTGAAGGAGAGCAACGGACATCAGACCCGCGCCATTCTGTCCGGCGAACTTCACAATGGGTGTTACATCGAGGTCCACCAGACGCGCCTGCCACCGGGCGCCATGCCTCACCCGCCACACCATCACGTTCACGAGGAGATGTTCCTGATTCGCGAGGGAACGCTGGAAATAACCGTCAATGGACAAACCGCGCACTTGGGACCGGGCTCGGTAGGATTCGTGGGATCGAATGACGAACACGGAATCCGCAACATCGGCACAACGCCGGCGGAGTACTTTGTAATCGCGTTCGGCAAAGATTCGTAGGACCGCGAAAGGATCGGAAGTTCAGGCCGGATTCGGCGACCGTGGATTAAATCCCTTTACTCCAACGCCTTCGAACCATCGACACCACCGCGCTTTCCAACCAGGATGAGCGCGATTCCCGCACGCAATTTCCTCAACTCTCCAGCGCCTTCTTGCAGTACGCGTAACACTTCTCAACCTCGGCAATGCAGTCCATTCCGGGCTTTCCGTATTCGTACTCAATGTTGGCGGGAATCTTCCAATGGTTGTCGCGCAGTAGATGCAGCACGGGAATGATGGGCGTGTCACCCTCACCAAAGGGCAGGTTATCTCCATGCTGACCTTTCCTCCGGTCCTTGATGTGCAGCGTGACGATCTTCGCGTGGTACTCTTTTAAGAACGCAACCGCATCGCCCCCGGCGGCGGTGAAGTGGCCGATGTCGAGATTAATCCCCAGGTAAGGTGATGCGCCCTTCAGCGCGCGCTCAAAGGTCCCGGGCGTCGAGAACTCGTTGGGTTTGTCGATGCTCGAGTGCCCGTGGAACCCCACCATGATTTTGTATTTCTGCGCAAACTTGTCGACGGTCGGCGCCACGCTGACGTTGGCGGAAGAAGTGATATATTTCACGCCCAAGGCGCGCGCAATTTGGAAGCCTAGGTCGAATTGTTCGTCCGTGAATCCCTCGCGGAAGCCGTAAGTATAAGCATAGATCAACACGCCTGCATCATCGTACTTCTTGCGGAGCTCTTCGAAATGATCGACTAGCTCAAAGCCCCGGAAATTACCGGGCTCACCGCCGCTGGAGAGTTCGCATTCGCCCAATCCCACTGTTACGAATGCCTGGAGAATGGCATCGGGAGTTTTGAGATCGCGGAACGAGTAGCTTTGCGCGCCGATCTGCACCCCGCGGATTACGGAATTGATCATTTGCGAGCCGCGGGCCGCGCGCCCCGTCACCAGCGCTCCCGCGGACCCCGCCAGGATAATCTGGCCTGCCTCACGCCTCGAAATAAGAGCCATATGGCCCCCCTTAATATTCTTGCAAAACTCCGGGACGAGTATATGCGGCGGGCATGCGGCTCGCAAGCATAAATCCCCCTCCAAGAGCTGTTTAACAATCGGCCTGCCGGCGGGGTGAATCAATTCAGAATGGAATCTCGTGGTCATCCAGCAGTTGCATTCCTGCGGCTGTGAGCTGGTAGGTTGCCTGGTGGCGCGGCGGGTGCTTGCCTCTCTCCACCGCGTGCACATACTCATCTTCTTTCAGATAGCGGATGATGACTTTGTCTTTCACCACATCCATCCTGCCGTCGTAGATGTCCTGGCTTTGCCAAAGTGATTTCAGGTTTTTTCCGTCGAAGGAGTAAAGCGCCACGGAGATGCGATCCTGACTCTTTCCCGTGCGCGTCCCCCAGACGAGAAACCGCATGTCGTCCCAGGCAATCTGGGGAAGGTTCACATAGTGCAGGTCCGTGTGCGGAACGAAATTGGTAACGGCGACGTATTGGCTCTTGCCGCCGCTGCTGGAGTAGATCGCCACCACGTTTTGCCGGTCGTAGGCGCTCCAGCTTAGCGTGTATCCCACGCCGAGGATCACCTGTCCCTTCCAAAGTTGTTGAAAGGTCGCCGGCAGGCCATCGAGTGGATAATGCAGGAGGGAGAAGACACCTTCCAGCTCGTGACGTGCCTCCACATCGGTTGGCGTGCGGTTGGCCATCCACTCCGTCATGTGATCGATCACCAGTTTTTGAATCTGGCCGGTGATGGGTCCGGCATCTTCCAGCGGTACCCCGCCAAGTTGCTTGGCCAAGTTGAAAATCTGCTCAGGAAGGCCTGTCCGTTGCGGTGGAGTCTTCTTCTTAGCATCCGCAGCGCCCAGGAACGAAAGCTGTGTCACCAACAACAGCATCGAAACTCGGCGGCGAATGAATCTTTTTCCCAAGCGTTTGATCACACCTTTTCCCAACTTGCCGACATTGGTTGCGGAAGCAGGGGCAGGCCTCGTGCCTGTCCAATGAGGGCAGCCACGACCCGTCGCCCGGAGGCTTTGGGCCGCAGGGCGAGGGCCGCCCCTACTTCATCGCATATCCAACAAAACCTTCAAAGCAGAATTTTGATTCAAATACTCAAAGGCTTCAAGAGCTTGATCGAGCGTAAACGTTTTCGTAATCAATGGCTGAACCTTCACTCTCTCTTGACGAAGAAGTTCGAGCGCCGGGGCAAAGAGGCCGCAACGGGAGCCGCGCAGAGTGACTTCATCCACCACGAGTTTGGTGGCATCCAGATTCGCCGCGCCGTGAAAGGTGGATTTCATCACCACGGTACCGCGCGGCTCCACCAGGCGCAATGCCTCACCCAGGCCGCGCGGGGAGCCGGTGGCATCCACAGTAATGGGAAAACTGCTCGCGGAAAGCTCCTGCGCGCCTTCGCTCAAGACCCGAACGCCCCAGGATTTCGCCAAGTCCAATTTCCATCCGTGCCGGCCGATCAGCGCCACGTCCGCTCCCGCCTGCTTGAGCACCTGGGCCACCAGGAGCCCCAGGCGCCCATCGCCGATCACGGCCACTCGCGCGCCGGGAGTGATGATCATCTGCTCCAGAATCTCGCAAGCCGCCGCCACAGGCTCGGTGAACACCGCGGCCTGGTCAGAAACCTCATCGGGAACGCTGTGCAGATTCACCTCGGGCAGAGTTACATATTCGGCGAAGGCGCCGGGGCGGTTCACGATTCCCATCACGGTTCGCGTGGGGCAATGCCGGCCCCATCCTTTGGCGCACCACGAGCAATGTCCGCAGGCGAGATTGATTTCTCCCACCACGCGCTTGCCCATCCACTGCGGACTGCCACACTCCACTACGCGGCCAACGAACTCATGGCCGGGAATTCCCTGAAACTCCGAATACCCTTTCAGAATCTCCCGGTCCGTGCCGCAGATGCCCGCCAGCAAGACCTTGATCAACGCCTCGCCCGGAGCGCGCCGCGGCATCAGGACTTCGCGCAACGTCAATTCTTTGTCGAAATAAAGAGATTTCATGAATGAAAATGTCCGCAGCCCGTCATCAGTCTTCAGTTCTTTGAAATCAAAGACTGGGCAAAAGTTGCCACGGCGTCATGGCCAAAAAGTTTTTATTGAGAACTGATCACTGATTACTGAAGATTTTCTCAAATGCTTCGACGATCTCTTCTTCCTCCGTCTCACTTACGGTTCGCAGATCGATGAGGAACTCATCCTGCTCGACGCGGCCGAGGATGGCGGGTTTCCGGCGACGAAAGGTTTCCTCCAGCTTGGCAGCGCTTTGCTGGCGATGGCGAACCGCCACCAGTGAAGTTTCCAGCGTTTGTCCGGGAGTGGAGCCGCCACCGATGACGGAGTGGCCATCGCGAAGCGTGGCCGTAAATCCCGCGCAAGCAGAAATTTTCCCCGCCAGGCGAATGGCTCGCACCGCAATCTGCTCTTTTGACAAGCGAATCATGCGGAGCGCCGGAAGTGAATCGAGGCGCCCCCGCAAATAGAGCGAGATGGTGGCCTCCAGCGCGGCAATGGTCAATTTATCCACGCGGAGCGCGCGGAACATCGGGTTCTTGCGGATGCGTTCGAGCGGTTCGCGCTTGCCCACGAGGATTCCTGCCTGCGGACCTCCCAGCAGTTTGTCGCCGCTGAAAGTGACGACGTCCGCGCCGGCTTGCAGGCTGAGCCCCGCGGGCGATTCATCCCGAATGCCCTGGGGCGTGAGATCGGTCAGGCAGCCGCTGCCGAGGTCTTCCATCAGCAGCAGATTGTGCCGGTGCGCCAGCTCCACCAGCTCCTCCAGACCGGGCCGCTCCGTAAAGCCCACCACGCGGAAATTGCTGGGATGAATCCGCAGCAACAGGCGCGTGCGCTCATTGATGGCCGCGGCGTAATCGCTGACGCGCGTACGGTTGGTGGTGCCGACTTCGCGAAGCACCGCCCCGCTTTTCGCGCAGACGTCGGGGATGCGGAATGAACCGCCAATTTCGATCAGCTCCCCGCGTGAAACGATGACTTCCGAACCCTCGGCCAGCGTATTCAGGGCGAGCAGAACTGCGGCGGCGTTGTTATTCACCACCAGCGCGCGCTCCGCCCCCAACAAGCT
>JASHTO010000290.1 GCA_030040515.1 Terriglobia bacterium | reverse complement strand
GACGTTCGCACCTACTGGAGCCCCGCCGCGGTGAAGCGCGTGGCCGGCCACAAGCTTTCGGGAAAAGCCAGCGGCGGCATTCTGCACCTGATCAACTCCGGCGCAGCTACGCTCGACGCCACAGGCCGAATGACCCGCGACGGCAAATCCGTGATGAAGCCTTTCTGGGAAGTCACAGTCGAGGAAGTCGAAGCCTGTCTTGAGGCCACTCAGTGGGGGCCGGCAATGCTGGAATATTTCCGCGGCGGCGGATGGTCGTCTCAGTTCCTCACCTGCTGTGAGTTTCCCGCCACCATGGCGCGAATTAATTGGATCGCGGGCCTGGGGCCGGCGCTGCAACTGGTGGAAGGATACACGGTGGAGCTGCCGGCGAAAGTCCATAAGATCCTCGATGAGCGCACGAACCCCACCTGGCCCACCACGTGGTTTGCGCCTACCCTCACTGGCAAGGGTCCGTTCCGCGACGTTTACTCCGTCATGAACAATTGGGGTGCGAACCATGGCTCAATTTCCTACGGGCACATCGGGCACCAATTGATCACGCTCGCGTCCATGCTGCGCATCCCCGTCTGCATGCACAACGTGAGCGAAGAGCGGATTTTCCGCCCCAGCGCCTGGACGCACTTCGGAACCGCCGACTCCGAGGCCGCCGACTATCGTGCCTGCGCGAATTATGGACCGGTGTATGGGAAAATTTAGATGTGGGTCTTTGCTATCGGTGCGTGTGTGCTAAAGCGAGTGGCCTTTCGACTTCGTGGATTGGTACGCCGTCGCGATAGGTAATCGATTGGCCGGAGTTGGCGGCAATGCGCTCGCCGGGAACAATGATTCCGACCAAATTGAGCGGGTCAGCGGCGGATACCGTGACGTGTTCGCCGGTAGGTGGGGCCCGGCGTGCCGCGCGCAGCGATTCCACCGCCATGGGCAGGGCAAATTGCTCGCCGATGAAGCCGTCCACGAAGCGCCCACCGCGCACTTCGCCTCGGTCTTCGAATCGCCTGAACGTCGCCAGCAATTCGCGCCATGGGAACGGCAGGCTTTCGCGCGCCAGCAATTCGCGAAACACCACACCGTAACGGTTCAGGAGGACCTGCGCCGCTGGTTCCACGGCAGCGGGGCGGTCCGCCGCCTCTTCGGCAAAGAGCAGCGTCCAGCGGCCGGTGCTGTTCCTCGGGCGCACAATTTTGCCGCGCCCCTGGCCTGCGCGACGCTTGGGATCGAGGAAGGCCCGCAGATTGTCAAATCCATCCGCAGTCACGAGGCCCGCAGAAACCAATTCCCAAAGTGCCATCTCGATTTCGGACTTCAGGCGGCCGGTGCCGCGCACGATATCCACGAAGAACGACGCTCCCCGCGCGCGTAAATAGGTGTGGGCATCGCGAGCCACATGGCTCAGGCCGATGAGCGACTGCCGCGTTTCGGCGGCGCGCGACACCATCCAGGCGGATTCCTCGCGCACAAAGAAGGTGATGGGCACGGCGCTCGTGGGGGTCACGCGCCGCGCAGAATGCGCTTCGCCGCTCTCCGATTCCACCGGGTTTGAGAATGCCGGGTGCGGTGACAAGCGGCCCCAACCCACCGCGCCCGCCAAGCAAAGATGATCGAGGACTTGCGGATTATAATCCGCGATGCGTCGCTCCAGAATTTGCGGCTCCCAGGCGCTGGCGGGCGCTTCGAAGCCCTGCAATTGGCGGATGATTTCCAGCGTCCCGCGCTCGGCCAGGAGCTGCGCCCCCGGCTCCAGGTGTTGCCAGCGCAACAACCAGCGCATGAAATCTGCCGGCGCCACGGGCTGAATTTCGCGGCGCAGGATGCTCAGCGTCATGTGGTGGATGCGCATCAGCAAGCGGCGTTCGCACCATTCAACTTCGCTCACCCCTGTATATTGGCCGCGAAGTATTGCACCCTGCCCTTCGAGGCGAAGCAAAGCCTGCTGGACGTCGGGGGTTGGCAGGCCCAATGTCGAAGCCAGCGTCGCTTCGCCGATGGGTCCAAGATGCGACATCCAGCCGCGAACCATTTCGAGGAGCGCGTCCTCGCTGGAAACGGCGGGTTGGTCCACGGAAGCGGGCTGCGTGACGAACACCGCGCCTGGAAAGATCGTGCTGAAGGCCCGCGTGCGAGTCGCCGGCACCCAGTACGCTGTGCCATTCGCCACCGCGCGCGCCGCGCGGCCCGTCGCTGACAATTCATCAAACCACTTCCCCCATCGCGGGAGGGCAATTTCCAATCCAGCAGGCGAATGATCCTCGCGCAGTGCCACAAAAGTATGGAGCGTGTCCGCAAGCTCGTCGGCGTCGCGCACGTCCGGCCAGGCTTCCTGCCGCACCTGACGAATGGCCTGCGGATCAAGTCGCCCGATTTCCGAAAGAACAGCTTCAGGCAGAGTCCGGCGCATGGAGACGGCTCGCGCCCGGCGCTCTTCCAGCGGCGCATCGTCGAGATAGGCGAACGGATTGGCGTTCAGAATCTCGTGGCAAAATTGCGAGGGCACAGGCGTATCCACGCTCAGGCACTGAATGCTGCCGTCGCCGATTGCCCCGAGCACGCGGCGAAGCCCGTCGATATCCATCGCTTCGGTCAGCACGTCTTTCATGACCTCGCGCACCAGCGGGTGGTCGGGAATCTGAATGTCGCCTTCGATGTTTTCCTGGCAGGCTGCAGCGTCGGGGAAAACCGCGGCAAGCAGATCGTCGGACATCATGCGTTGAACTTGCAGGGCCATTTTCCTACCGCTGCGGAAGCGTGGCAGGGCGAGCGCGCGCGTCGCATCCCACCGCCAGCGCGTGCCGAAGAGCGGCGAAGCCAGCGCCGCCTGCTCCAGCACCGGCTGCACGGAGTTCGGAGTAAGAAAGTGGAAGACATCGGCAAGGGGAAAGCTGTGGTGCTCGCCGAGTGAAATGTTGATTCCCTCCTCGGTGGCCGCCGCCTGAAGCTCGAAGTTGAATGAGCGGCAGAAGCGCTTGCGCAGCGCCAGTCCCCACGCCTTGTTGATGCGGCCGCCGAAGGGCGCATGGATAATCAGTTGCATTCCACCGGCTTCGTCAAAAAAGCGCTCGGCGATGATGGTTTTCTGCGTGGGAACGGCGCCGAGCAACGCGCGGCCGGCGGCGAGATACTCCACCAATTGCGCCGCGCCGGAATCATCGAGCGCGCACTCCGCCTTCAGCCATGCGATCGCTTGTGAAGTCTCACCGGAGGTGATGAAGCCTTCGATCTTTTCGCGAAGCTCGGCGACTTGTCGTGAAAGCTCTTCCGTGCGTGCCGGAGCTTCGCCGCGCCAGAAGGGAATGTTGGGGGGCGCACCGTTTGCGTCCTCCACCAGCACGCACCCGCCGGCGCTATCCACGCGGCGGATTCGCCACGACGTGCTTCCGAGCAGCATGATGTCGCCGCTCAAACTCTCGACCGCGAAATCCTCATCCACCGTTCCGACCATCACGCCCGAGGGTTGCGAGACGACGGAATAGAGGGCAGCCTGGGGAATCGCTCCGGCGTTGGTGATGGCGGTGATGCGGCTCCCGCGCCGGGCGTGAACGCGCCCGCCCACGCGGTCGCGGTGCAGATAGGCACCAAATCGTCCCCGGCGCGCGGAAATGCCCTCCGCGAGCATGGTGAGGACGGCTTCGAAATCCGCGTCGCTCAGGTTGCGATAGGGATAGGCGCGGCGCACCAGCGCCAGCAGCGCCTGCTCATTCCAATCCTCACAGGCGCACGCCGCCACAATCTGCTGAGCGAGAATATCCAGCGGGGCTTCGGGAATTTGAAGGCGGTCGAGGTCGCCCGCGCGGATGGCCTTGACGAGCGCCGCGCATTCCACCAGCTCATCGCGCGATTGCGGAAAGAGCCGCCCCTTGGGAACCGCTCCGCGCCAGTGGCCGGACCGCCCGATGCGCTGGAGCGCCACGCCGATGGCGCGTGGAGTTCCAATCTGGCAGACCAGGTCCACGGTGCCGATGTCGATGCCCAATTCAAGCGAAGCGGTGGCCACCAGCACTCGCGCTTCACCCAGTTTCAGTTTGCGCTCGGCCTCCAGGCGCAGCTTGCGCGCCAGGCTGCCATGATGCGTGGCGACGGCCTGCTCACCCAAGCGCTCGGCCAGGTGGTGCGCCACGCGCTCCGCCAGGCGCCGGGTGTTTAC
>JASHTO010000289.1 GCA_030040515.1 Terriglobia bacterium | reverse complement strand
GATGTTCACCTTTACGGCTTCCAACGGCAGCCCGAAGGTCTCCGCCGCGACGATTCCGATTACCGTGCGCGTGCCCGTCCCCAGGTCCTGGCTTCCCATGTTTACTTCCACCGAACCATCCGGGTAGATGTTGACGGCGCAACTGCTGGGATGCCCGGCGCCGCCCCACGTGTGGATGCTCACGCCCATCCCGCGCTTCATCGTGCCGGAGGTTTTGTCGCCGCGCGGGTGCCAGTTTTTCTGCCAGTCGGAAAGCTGCGCGCCGATTTTCAGCTCCTCGCGGTACACATCGCCGCGCGCGGAGAGGTCCGCGTTCTTGCTGAGGAACTCAATGGGGTCCATGTTCAGCTTGGCGGCCAGATCGTCCAGCGCGCACATGGTGAGGGCCGCCGCCTGCGGATGGTCGGGAGCGCGCCAGGCGCGGGCGGGGCCCGCGTTGGTGCTCACCGAGGTATGTTGAGTGGAGACGTTGGGAATTCCGGTAAGAACGTAGGGAAGAGGAGGCATTCCCGCGCCTGGAAATCCGCCGCTGCCCCAGGAGCGCGAATCCCAGGCCACCAGCGTTCCGTCTTTCTGCGCCGCCACTTTAATGTTCGCGAAAGCCGAAGGCCGCGCGCCCGCCCCTTCCAGTTCCATATTGCGTTCCAGCATCAGTTTAACGGGCTGGCCGGCCTTGTGGGCCAGTTGCGCCACGTGGATGCCCCATTCATCCGTGCCAAACTTGCTGCCGAATCCGCCGCCAACGTAGTTGCAGATGGTTTCAACGTTTTTATCCGCAACGTCCACGCCTTGTTTGCGCAGGCTGTCGCCGAATTGGCTGGGCAGGCCGGGAACATTTTGCGTGGAGGAATGAGTCAGCAGATTGTTGCCTGTCCACTGCGCCACGTTGCCATGCGCTTCGAGGCAGCAATGGGTGATGGCGGCAATGCCGTAATAGCCTTCGGAAGTCACCACGCCGGGATCAGCGAAAGCCTTCGCGGGATCGCCCTTGGTTTTGGTGGAAGCGGGCTTGGCATGGTCGCCGGCCTGATCCAGATTTTCTTCGCTGACGAAGAAGGGAAGCTGCTCGAATTGCACCTTGACTTTGCTCAGCGCGTCGGTGGCGATTTCCTCGCTTTCGGCGGCGACGCAGACAATTTCATCGCCCACCCAGTGGGTTTCATCCCCCACACCCATCACCGCCAGCACTTTTTTCACGCCCGGCATCTTCTCCGCCTGGGAAGTGTCAATGCCGGTGATTTTGGCGTGGGCGTAAGGCGAGCGATAGATTTTGGCGAAGAGAAGTCCGGGCGGATTTATGTCATAGGTGTACTTCGCCCGGCCGCTGGCCTTTTCGGGCCCATCGAGGCGTTTGATGCGTTTGCCGATCAGGCTGCGTTCACCCGCCGGCGGCCAATCGTATTTGCAGCTAGCCATTGGGGTGACCTCCCTTCAGGGTTTCTGCCTTCATAGTCTTGGCCGCTTCCAGGACCGCCTCGCGAACTCCCGCATAGGTGCCGCACCGGCAGAGGTTGCCGCCCAGGCCGTGTTCAACCTCCGCGAGCGTGGGGTCCGGATGCTTGTCCAGGAACGCCTTGCAGGCCACCACGAATCCGGGTGTGCAGAATCCGCACTGTTGGGCGTCGTTGTCCACAAACGCCGCCATCACGGGGTGGAGGTGCTCTTCCGATCCCATGCCCTCGATGGTTTCGATCTTGCGGCCTTCCGCTTCGATGGCCAGCACG
Source organism: Terriglobia bacterium (assembly GCA_030040515.1). Classification (GTDB taxonomy): domain Bacteria; phylum Acidobacteriota; class Terriglobia; order UBA7540; family UBA7540; genus Bog-366. The sequence goes on along the minus strand of JASHTO010000289.1, from coordinate 1,383 downwards.
TTGCAGGCGTACACGGCGCGGCCATCCAGGATCACCGTGCAGGCGCCGCACACGCCGCGGTCACAAACTTTCTTCGCGCCGGTAATGTCGAGCTGATTACGCAGGGCGTCAAGCAGCGTGACGCGAGGCTCAACCTTCAAACTGCGCGCCGCTCCGTTGATGTTCAGTGTGATGGGCACGGCACCCGGCCCGAGAACTCCCGAGGAATCCTCCGGCCGCGCGGCGGCCGTTCCCGGCACGGGCAGCAGTCCCGTCGAGACGGTAATGCCCGCCCCTTTCAGGAAGTCGCGCCGCGAAAAACCATCCTGGGAAGGCTTGGTCCTCTTCTTCTTACTCATTTTGGCTCCTCGTGAGGTAGATCAGCGTATTGATAGCAGATGGGGCGTTTGCGGACGCCCGCTTTGGTTTCATTGCATCGGTGTGTCGCATACATCCATGAGTCCAGAACATGTGATTATACCACCAGAGAAGCTGGCGAGAGGAAAAAGGCGATTCCGACAAGGCGTTTCGCGGCGATGGCGGACTGCCGTTTCGCCCGGACGGCGCATCAAATCTCTTTCCGGCTGCACTTCTCCCCATATTGTGTCGCGTTCCACCGTGGAGGGCGGGCGAGTGTACTGCTCCAGAATGGGCTCCTGCTCGCGTTTGATCTCGCTCACGAGCTCTTCCACCAGTTACCTAGCCTCTCGCGCAGCGGACCGCGTTCGCCGGCCCTGCTGTTCACTGCCCGCTGTCCACTGCCCGCTGTCCACTGTGCACTTTTTCCTACGCAGTTCAGAGGCCATTCAGCTAGCTAAAAGACGATTTTTCTGAGCCTAGTTTTGTTGAACTTCGTGGCAGCCCACCCCTCGTGGAAATCACAAATCTGAGATTTGAAATTCCGGAGAAGATTTCGAGGAGCAACGCATTCTGCGAAGCTCACCATCACGGACGATTCGCCGGCATCACCGCGCACGATTGCCCTGACGGGCACGGCGTAGCTTCGACTGAACTTGCGGCTGCGGGGTTTGTTGGGGACTCACCTGCCGCCGGCACTTACCTGAGCAGCGCGGAGCTGTATTGAGGGGATAGTTTCAGACGCGGCTTGCCATGGTGCCGAAGGGCATGCCTCGCGCCTGCCCACCGTTGCGGCCATGCCGAGTCAGATCACTCCATTCGCCGGCTGGCGCAGAGCGCAGCTCTGCGTTCCATCGTTCACGATCCATCCGCAACAGGGAAGAGACATAGAGGCATGGCAGATCTGGAGCAAGGGGTGGGCCGCAGATCTGCGCTCTGCGCCGGCCAGCAGAAAGCGCTTTCAGGTGATCGCAGACAGCGAAATGCGCGTGTCTGCGCCAGCCGGTGTTGAAATAATACTCCGAACCTTTACCTCTTCTCTTGACT
>JASHTO010000288.1 GCA_030040515.1 Terriglobia bacterium | reverse complement strand
TTGAAAGCGATACGCGTTCATGAATTTGGCGGTCCGGAAGTTTTGAAGCTGGAAGATGTGCCCGAGCCCAAAGCCGGTGCCGGGCAGGTGGTGGTGGAGGTGAAAGCGGCGGGAGTGAATCCGTATGATACTTACCTGCGCCAGGGAACGTATGCCATCAAGCCGGATCTTCCCTACACGCCGGGGAGCGACGCCGCGGGTATCGTCGAATCGGTGGGCGAGGGAGTTCAGGGCGTGGCTTCGGGCGACCGCGTGTACGTGGGCGGAACCATTACGGGTGCCTATGCGCAGAAAACTCTTACAGAAGCCTGGCAAGTGCACCCCCTGCCGCCCAACGCCAGCTTCGCGCAAGGTGCCGGTGTGAACGTTCCCTACGCCACGGCTTACCGAGCCCTGTGGAAGATTGCGCATGCCCAGGCTGGGGAGACGGTTCTTATTCACGGCGCGAGCGGCGGTGTGGGAATCGCTGCAGTGCAATTGGCGCGCTCCGGCGGATTAATGGTGATTGGAACGGGAGGAACCGAGCGCGGCCGTAAACTTATTGCGGCGCAGGGGGCGAACCACGTACTCGATCATCACGCTCCCGATTATCTGGATGAATTCCTGAAGCTCACGGGAGGCCATGGCGCCGATGTAATTTTGGAGATGCTGGCAAATGTCAATCTCGCGAAAGACCTCAGTGTGCTTGCCATGAGAGGCCGGGTCGTGGTGATCGGCAATCGCGGGAACATTGAAATTAATCCCCGCGAGATCATGCGCCGCGATGCTGCGGTTTTGGGAATGGTGCTTTGGAATACCAGCCGGCCGGATCTCGCGAGTATTCACGCCGGAATTGGTGCAGGACTCGCCAACGGCTCGCTGTGCCCAATCGTGGGAAAGGAGTTGCCCCTCGCCGAAGCGGCACAGGCGCATCACGCAGTCATTGAACAGAGTGCGTACGGGAAGATTGTGTTGTTGCCTTGAGCGGGTCCGTGAGCTGGAGGCGGGCCGGATGGCTGAACCCTGACTTTCAGGTCTTCGTAAACCCCTTGAATTACTCCAGTTCGACCACCACCACATCTTCGTAGGGAACGCTGACGGAAAGCGCGCCCTTTTCCAAAGCCAAAGGCTTTTGACTGTGAATGTCCGTGGCGAGATGAAATCGCGGGGGAAGCACAAGGTTTTCGGTCAGGTCTTGCGACGTGTCGTTGAACACTGCCAGCAGGCTGCGCTTTGACCCTTCGATCAGCCTTGGCCGCAGCTTCGTGGATGAAACGAACGGTGGCGCCAGCGGTGTGATGATCGCTCTCAGCAGATCGATTCCAGTATCGTTGCCCGAATCAATCGTTGCGCCGAGATTGGTTCCAATGTAATAAATCGTTCCCTTGCCCACCTGCTTCCTTGCGGCAACGGTTAGGCCCATGCAGGTGGCAAGAGGAGTTGCGGAGCTGATTTCGATGGGTGTCAGGTAAGTGTTGGCCCGCACTGTCACCTGCACGGGCCATGAGAAGTGAATATCGGGTTCGTAGTTGATCATTTCCGCCGCGGCGAGTGAGCCCGAATCCGCCTCGGCGCGTGGGCGCATGTAATAGTTCTCCTTCTCGCGATATCCAAACACTTCGGCAAGTCCGTAGGGCGGAATCACCGGGTTGTAGAAGCACCGTTCGTCAAAGAGTCCGAACGAGGTCTCCACAATCAAGGTGCTGCCGTTTTCCGCGCACTGCCTCAGGCGCTCGCAGGTTTCCTTCTTGCCGATCAGGTGCCAGGGGACAATCACCACCGCGTATTGTGAGTTATCCAAGCCCTGCGGCTCGATAAATTCCGCCCACTGGTCCATCTTCCAGAGGGCCTTGTAATATCCGCGAATAGAATGAACGGAGGCATCCTCGTTGCCTGCCATGGCGTACGTCAGGATGGCATTGTCCTGGTCGGTGAGGATGGCCACCTGAGGCTTTGGCCGGTAATCGCGCAGGATATCCCAATGCGCCTGGATCAGGCGATTGTTCAGCGCCGCTTCCCGAACCCGTTCCGTTTCCGAGCCGTCGCGATCGACAAGGCCGAATCCCATTGCCTCACCGCCCGTGGCTTCCGCGTGGTAAGCCCAATATAGAATTCCTTTGGCCCCGGCCGCGACAGCCAGCCAATTCCACAAGCGGATGTCGCGTGGGCGCATATGCGGACTCTGCACAAGTCCACTGCTGCCATGTCCGCCCTGGAGTTCCGTCATCCAGAACGGTTTTTCTGCGGCCTGAGAACGGGTGGCTTCCAATCGACCCGCTCCAAGATAAGGGGGAATGTTTGCCCAGCGTGGAAAATTGGACATCCCCCAGGTTTGCAGGCATTCCGCCAGGCGCCATCCGTTGAAAGCGCTGAGGGCAACGGCGTCAAGCGGAGGAACATACCCACAATGGCTTTCGCGCAGGTGGTGGTCATCGACGGCCCGGATGGCCTCCACTCGGAATTTCATCTCCCAAGTGGTTCGTTCGATGATGTAGTCGCGCCAGTCAACCCAATCGAGATACGTCCCCAAATTGCGTGGGGGATCAATTTGACTCCAGTCGGAGTATCGCCGGACCCAGGCAGAATTGAGGGCGTCGAGGCTTCCGTAGCGCTGTTCAAGCCACCGGCGAAATTTGGCGATGGTCTGATCGCAATAGCAGTACAAACGCTCTTGTGGCAGAACCCAACTGCTGCGCGGCCAGGCCGGCTCAATATGGGCTTCATTCCAGCAATCGTATGCGTACAGGGAAGGATGCGACGACGCCAGGCGGGTAAGTTCGGTAATGAAATGCCTGACCGCCGATTGAACTTCATCCCAATCCAGGCATAGTCCCGGCCAACCGCCGCTTACATTGTTGGAACTGTCGATGAGCCGTTGCGCGTTTCCCTTTGCGTCCACGTAGCGGGTTTCGGGATGCGCCTTTTCCAGCCAATATGGCGCTTCTTCCGTAACCACTCCCATCAGTACCCGCAGCCCGAACTCATCGCAATACTTCATAACTTCTTCAAGATCGTCGAAAACAAACCGCCCCGGCGCGGGATTGTAATAAAC
>JASHTO010000287.1 GCA_030040515.1 Terriglobia bacterium | reverse complement strand
CCTTCTCGCCGCGACAAGACGTTGTTCACAACCAGCGCGCGCATCATCCAGATGGCAGCGGAAACGCCAGGGCACGAAATCCCCAGCCAATTGGCATAGGTATGGGCCGAAACTCCAAGTCCAGTCGCTTTAAAAATGGATTCGGCTACCTTCCCACGTAGCGCCAGCCAGTCATCCGTCATCAAAGCGTGCCGCACCGATGCCGGCTGAATAAGCGGATGCTCCTTCGCCATTGTCAGGAAAAGGTCGCCGATCTCGCGCTTCTGCGACGACCACATGTGGTCCAGCCAGTAATGAGAGGTCTTGGCGATTGAAGTGATAACGTTCTTAATCTCCTTTTCAATCCGATACCCAGGGCCAGCCGGAAGATCAATTGTGGTTCCTTCCCAACCCGCCGAGACGTTTTCCATTACTATTGCCCGAACCAGCCATTCCGCCGCCACTCGACTGCCACAATCCACGCGAACCCACCCCGGGTGCTCCGAACGCTCAGCAGAGAATTCCGTTACCATTCGGACTCCTCGGCAAATCTCCTCGACGACTGCCAAATAGCGTTCCTGCGCTGCCTCTATCTCTGCGGGGGATGCAGGTTCTAAAAGCGTGCCCTTATGCGGAGGTCCGCCCGCCATTGCCAGGTCGCAGAAGCTTCCCCAAATCTGGTCCCAAGCAACCTTACCGTCCCAGTCATACTTGAGTCCGGCAGAACCCATTGAAACCGGCTGCACTTCTTCATAGCAATCCTGGTACATGGCTGGAAGAATCGTCCGCAATCGGTGTTCGAGTAGGCAGAGCATCTCGTCCTCGTCCCAGTTCAAAGTCAGTGCCTCACCGAACTGGGTGGAAGAAGCCTGGAAACGGCGATCATTCTGTGGTTGGGGCATGAAAAGCTCGCTGGTCTGGAATTCTATTTACGATCACTAACTTTGGATACGGTATGGATCATCCAAAATAAACTGGAGCCGGCGACGCGGAGCACGATTGGATTCTGAGGAGGCCACAGCGATACGTGCCAATCCAGTGTTGGATCCCTTGCGATTGTGGTCCCCGGTCCGCTCGCTCCGCGAACTATCGTTCACCATCACTTTCTTTTACTGTAAAGATAGCAACGTCGGGCAGACTTAGGACCTCGCGGGCAGCACTGGCCTGCCGGTTATAGGGAGTGTCGAGGTACTTCTTCAGGAAGTCTGGTTGAATATGGAAGTATAGGCGCTTACCGGAGTGTTTATCCCAAATCACGGTTTCCAGATGGTCTGGACTGGCTTCGACCAGATGAAGGTTCAACTTGCCAATGCTGACGCCGGTTGCCGCCTGAACGCCATCCGCAATGCAGCTCCACTGCACCTTAAGAGGGCTATAGTGAGTCGCGTCCAGGTCAAAACTCCCGCGCGACTCGCCAAGATCGTGAAGAGCCCGGACGCCGATTCGGTATCCCGCCACTGCGAATATCCCCGCCGCTCCGTGGAACTCTGCAACCCGCGCGAGAACCGCATCATCGGACGAGCCGGTTTGACTCCAGGTGACGCCGGCGATCAGCGAAACCATCAGCGCGCTGGTGACTGCGAACCTGCGGATTAACATAAGTTTGACCCCGTCCCATTGCCTCCATCGGCAATCAATTCTCCAACCACTACACGTAGCACGTTCGCGTGATCGGGGAAATCATGATCTCCCGCTCCATATCCGCTGGCCAGCACCTCCATCAATGGAAGTCGCCCGAATTCGGAGGCGAGCGAAGTGGCCAGCGCTGCGCCCGTCGGTGTCGTCAGCTCCACGCTGGGTCCGCGCGCATAGATAGGCTTCGACTGGACCAGTCGTAGGGTCGCCGGAGCAGGTACAGGAAGCGTGCCGTGCTCAGATTCGACGGTTCCCGAACCGACATTAAGGGGAGAGCAAATTACCTGTTCGATCCCCAGAAGTTCAAGCGCCACGCATGCCCCGACAATATCCGCGATGGAGTCGGCGGCACCAACCTCGTGAAAATGTACTTTCTCGATGGGCACCTGGTGGACGGAAGCTTCGGCGCTCCCAAGGCATTCAAAGGCCCGTATGGCTCTCTGCTTCGCGCGGGCCGGCGCCTGGCATCCCTCAATCATCCTGACGATAGCTGAAAGATGACGATGGCGTTTTGCTTCGGCGGCGGTCACACGGAACTTTGTAGCGCCAATTCCCCGGCGCCTGACCTTCGGGAATTCATAGGCCGCCCCCGTACCAAGCCCTTCGAGGGCCTGGATGATTGCACCTTGCTCAGCGCCTGCGTCCACCAGTGCCCCGACGGTCATATCACCGCTGATGCCGGAGAACGCGTCAAAATAACAGACTCTCATGCTCGTTTGATGTCTCCATTTGAGTGGGCGCAAACCGTTTTATTGCCGTTGCGCCGTGACTCGGCTTTTCTGCCGATTCGATTCGAGTGCTTCGGAAACTCGCCACTTTGAGACCGTCGACCCGAATTGGCGGGCTTACCGTGCCCCTCGGATTCAAATGGTTCAAAGCCTGCAAGCGGATTGCCGTTTGTTGCCTTTCCTTGCGGTTCTCAACTGATAACACCGCTTCGCCTTTCGTGTTACGGTATATTATGCTTATATGACTCGTGTCGCGAGTCAACAGTTTTCCCGACTTCGACACGCTTCACGGAAAGAATCGCAAAGTGCTGCGCGGGGCCGCTCCATGGTTGACCGTGACGGAACTGCCGGATAGTGTGCTTATTTCGAGGACATCGGGGCAAGGCATGTCGAAAGGTATCCCGGCAGCGGTCGGGAAAGTAAAGTGATCTGAGTTAGATTGGGGCCATGTTCAACCAGCAAGCATTGGCAGGCCCAGTCTGGCTGAGATGCACGTAACTCGAAGCGCCGATTACCACTACTGGTGGGATGCACGCAGTGTAACGTCATCCTCAGTGTTGTTATCCATCGACGTTCTTTACGCGCAATGGATTTGAACAGCGGAATGAATTTCATCCACCAGGTTCACGGTCCCGAGGAATCTCGAGCACCGAAAGTGGACGTCGTCATCGTCGGTGCGGGGCCAGCGGGATTGGCCTGTGCTGTAGAGTTGAGGCTTCGCGGTCTCGACTCGCTCATTTTCGACAAAGGACGCCTGCTCAATTCACTCTCGAATTTCCCCACTCAGATGCAGTTCTTCACATCGCCGCCGGGATTAGAAATCGGAGGCCTGCCGTTAGATTCGCCTGATACGAGGCCCGGACGCGCGGAAGTTCTTAACTACTATCATCGAGTTGCGAAACACTACGAACTGTCAATCCGTCAAGACGAGAGAGTTCATCAGATCGAGGGTCAGGACGAGGCATTTACTGTCCGTACGACACATTCGGCTTATGCGTGCAGGAAGGTAATCATTGCGACAGGGTATTTTGATATCCCCATTTGGTTGGGCATACCCGGTGAAGATTCCAACAAGGTGTCCCACTATTACCAGGACCCATCCGGGCTATCGGGTCGGGCTGTAGTGGTCATCGGCGGGCGCAACTCCGCTGGAACTGCGGCGCTTGAACTGAATCGTGCGGGCGTTCATGTGACACTGATCCATCGCGGTGCAGCATTCACGAAGGCGATGAAACCCTGGATCAGGGAAGAATTGGAGGCTCGGATTGATAGTGGCGAAATCAACGCGCTCTTTTCCTCGCAAGTCAGGGTGATTCAATCACAATCCATCATCGTTGAAACGCCGGGAGGTACGACGACACTCCGCAACGATTTCGTGTTCGCCCTTACGGGCTATAAGCCCGACATGGGTTTTTTGACGGAGGCGGGAGTCGGCTTGGATGCCGCAGGGAAGCGGCCACTTCTAAACGCCCAGTCACTTGAGAGCTCCCGACCGGGAATCTATCTCGCCGGGGTCGTGGCTGCCGGATTGCACACGAATGAACTTAACATTGAACACGCAAAAGCTCATGCCAGGTGCGTTGCCTCGAACATCGCAGTCGCAGATTTGAATTCGCAAACCCTTCACCAGCCGGTCTCAGTGGATTAGGAAGCGATTTGTCCAGCTAGAATTGCCTAATACTGCGTTGGCCCAGGTCCCTTTCAAAGTTAAACCCGCCGATTTCCTTGGGTGAGTTCACAGGCTGAAGAACAAAGGGGACCAGTTCTAAATAGGAACTCCGCCTTGGCAGTGGTCGAGAGTTCAAGAAAACTACGCCGTGATCGAATGCGTGGGTTCTGTGAGGGTTGTCCGGGAATACCGAGCATCCAAACTTCACAAGACATCGAATAGAATCTTGAAACCGCCATCCATGTGCATTTGTTGATGACAGTGGAGGAGAACCAAGCCTGCCTGGTGCGGGGTAAAATCCACTTCAACCTCTTGATACCCCTTCACGACCACAACGTCTTTGCGCACGCCGGAGGTTTGCTTGCCATTTACCGCTGCAATCTCAAACGTGTTCCGGTGCAGGTGCAACGGATGCGCATCGGCTGAGCGGTTATCAAAGATCAGCCGATACCGAAGGCTTTGACGTAGCCTTTTCGGAGCGTCGGCTGGGTCAAAGCTCTTTCCATTGATGGTCCATCGCTCCAGCCCCAGCGTGTCGGGACCCGGAGGAACGCGCTCAATCACCAGGGGAATTCTCTCGTCGGCCGCCTGCGCCTCCCGGTTTTCGCCGAACATGGTGTAGTCCCAGTCGCTCGCCGGGGGCTTTGCCCGTGTGGCCGTTCCTTTTCGCCCAGCATACTCGATCAGGATTCCGAGGCCTGCGCCGCGCACATCGTCGTCGGTCGATCCCAGAATCCACACGCCGGGGTTGTTCATTTCGACGATGGCGTCGACGCGTTCCGCGACGCCCAATTCGACCACGCGAACGCGACGCGCGCGCGGAACCGGATTGCCGTCAAGCGCTGTGACCAAGAACTCATGTTCGGGAAGCGAGATCTGGAGGTTCTCTGTCGCGCTCGCGTTCAGCAGGTGAAATAAAACCCGCTCGCCATCCCTCACGCGGATGGGCTCCCCATAGCCGAGCGCGCGCCCGTTGATCGAACGAATTCCGTATCCCACCTCCACCTGCACCGGCCCCCAGTCGGTTTCACCAAACACTTCCTGCGCGTCCTGCGCATCCGTCTCATCGCCCTCCACGAAGAAGGGTTCCCACTCGTGAGTGGCAAGAAAGACTTCCTGGTCGTAACGGCCAGGATCCGTTTTGGGCTCGACGTACACAAACCCGAACTGGCCGCTGTAGACGCCGCGGGTCAAGTCGTTCATTGCCATGGCATGCGAGTGGACCCAGCGCGCGCCTGCTTCACGCGGAGTAATCTGGTACCGCAGATTGCCACGGGGGGGAACAACGAGGCTATTTTCCTCCTGGGTGCCGTCGATGGAAGCCGAAACGGGAAACCCGTGCCAATGCACGTATTCCGGCCGGTCCGTATCGTTGCTGATCTCGACCAGCACGGGGGCGCCCTCGCGCATTCGAATCAGTGGACCCGGCACGCTTCCGTTGTATCCCACCGTATCGATCACATGCCCCGGAGCCACGTCCACGCTGACCCTGCTGATCCGAAGACTCACATCTGGGCCCCTCTTCGTATCATACGCAACGACTGCTTGGATCGGGTCCCGGAGGAACGAACCTGCTGAGGCTGCCAGCCCCACGAAAAATGCGCGTCGTGTGCTACTCATGGGTAGCACCAGCGAAGTGGTATTGCCTCCAGGGGGAGCCAGCATACTGGTCATTTCGTGAGGGTCGTCTCGTGCAGCACCTTCCCGTCGATGCCGATGAACCCCACCTTGAAATGATTCTCATCCGCTTCCAGCACCGTAAATCCGTTTACCTTTTCTTTGTAGATCGAGCGGTCGTAGGGGTTCAGGTTGTAGAGTCCGGCGCCGCCGCCTCCACTGACAAAGAAGTGCACTCCGCCCTCGGGCTTGAGCTCCTGCAGATTATGATCATGACCGTCCAGATAGATGTCCACATGGTTCTTTTCAAGCACCGGAAGTAACCTCTCGATGAGCACTTTGTTGTCGCCGCGCGTGGCCGAGAAGATGTGGTAATGGCCATACACGATTTTCCACTTCGATGTGCTCTCGGCAAGCTGCTGGTTAAGCCATTCGAGTTCCGCCTCATTCACTTCGACGGTGTCAAAGGCGAAGAATTGGACCGGGCCCGCGGTAAAGGTGTAGTACGGCGCCGGCATTCGCCAATCGGGGCTTTTGTTGCTATAGAGAATTTCCGCAGCCGGGCTGTCGGAAGATGCCCAGTCGTGATTGCCGAGAACGGCATAGAACTTGACTCCCATCGGACCGTACAAATCTTCCCACTGGGTTTTCCAGCGCGGGTCGTCGGGACTGGCCATCCCCCGGGGGTAGAAGTTATCCCCCAGCGTCAGCCCAAAATCGAACGGGTGCTGCTTGTTGTATTCACGCATCGCCGCCGCAGTCTGTCTCTGGGAAAGCGAGCCAGTGCCAAAATCTCCGAAGGCGAGTACCCGAATCGACTTGTCCGCCGACTCGACCGAAAACACCGGCGGAGGCACCCTCAGAAAGGCCGGGAGCATGGCCTTATACTCCAAACTGACCCACTCTTCTTCCTCCGGTGCGAGTTTCGCAAGCGCTGCAGCATCGTTCGAGCTCTTTGCCGCCGCGAGCCGACGCTGAAGCAACTGTCCTAAGTCATGTACTTCCTGGGAGCGCAGCGATTCGAGCGCTTGAACAGCGACCTCAGGATCGGGGTCGTCTGCCGCATGATTCCTCACGACCGCCTCAGCTTCGGGGTGGGACGTCCAGTAGCTCCGGGTTGACTCGATAATCTGCCGGCGGATCTTTGCCGAAGATTCCTTCCCGAGTTCCGCGAACAGAAATTCAGTGTCTGCGGCATTCCGTCCGAGCTGGCCAATGACCGCTACGGTCAGGTCTTCATCGGAAAGCTTTGACCAATGGTCCTGGTTCTGCTCGGTAGCCGTCACATCCGACTTCGCGCGGTCGCGATAATCGGCCGGCAGGCGATTCACGATTGCCTCGCTCAAAGACGTTTTGTCCGGCGCCGGCTGAGCGCTCTGCCCTTTTGACAGACAGGGCAGGAGAAGAATGAGATTGAGAGTGGATACCACAAGAAAACGTTTGGTCATCGAAAGCCGCCTTATTGAAGTCTCAGGATTTTACAGACCTACCGCGATCACGTAGGGACCATTCACGCCGTCGGCCTTGCGATGCGCCTCCAGCCACTGGTCCATTTTTCCCCCATTCCACGATTCGAGCTGTACGGCCCAGGCGTGGCTGGTGGAGGGAATCTTCTGCGCGCTGGTCTTGCGCGTGTCCAGATGAAAGGGCAGTAGGTAGTCATTGGGATTCTCGGCGTCAGGCTGATGGAAGACAGAGTTGCCATTGGACAATTTCAGAGCCGTGAGTCGTCGAATCCGCGCACACCCGCCATCGTGCCGAAGTAATGATCGAATGAGGGGTTCTCATGCATCAGCAGCACAACGTGCTTGATGTCCTTTAATGAGCCCGCCGGCGCCGGCATGGCGAGCGCCTGGCGCAGGTGCGAGGGCAACAGGGAAAATCCCAGGGCCGCAGCCGCCAGTTTGGCTGCGCTCCCGAGCAACCGCCGCCGAGTCATTTGTCCAGGTCCCTGGTCACTCATGCCTTTTCAACTTGCGGAACTCCTCATCTTGCCGTCGAAAATCTCAAAACGCAGTGCGACACCTGCAAGGGGGACAGAAATTGCCGACGCAACCCGGCCACAATGTCAGCACAATCTCCCGATTTAAGTTTCGTATCAGAAAGGGCGAACAATATCAACCGCCAATCTCTTTGTCGGGTCGCCCTCCCGCAAACTAAAACCGAGTTTGTCATTGCTCACCAGAACCAGAATAGCGTTGCAACACTTCCTCGCCGCTGCCCTTCTGTGCTCCGCATCGTCCCGATGGTGAAATTTAATGCTGCAGTCCGGTCGAAGCGAAAACAACAATTAATAAGCTCCGTTTGGAAACCTCCCCAAGCATTCAAACGAATGTGAGGTGTAGATCAGGGGAAAGTGAAATTGTTTGAGAGCCGTGCGGCTTTGGGAAACTACAGGTTCTCAGCCGATATGAGTCATTTCAGTTGATCAAGATAGGCCACCAATTTTGTGACATCGTCGTCGCTTAACCGTCCCTCGAACGCGGGCATGGTGCCAATGCCGTGGACGATGGTCTTTCGAACTTGTTCGTTGGTGGCCGGCGCGCCGCTGGGCAGCGTCTTCCTCTGGAACAATCCTTCGAGTTTGGGAGGCTGTTTCTTGAGGTCCAGGTTCGAGGCCTCATGGCACATGGCGCAGTTTTGCTGGAAGAGTTCCTCACCTCTCGTTGTGGTGTCCCTATTCTTGCAAGCCGGCCAAATCCCCAGCAGCAAAGCAACGAAGAGCAACGACGGCAAGGGCCAGGGAACGGTCTGCCCGCTCATTGCAGTCCCCTGGCTTCGGCAGCTTGCCCGGTAGCCTTGGCGGTGGCCTCGGTTCTCACGGCGTCTTCCAATTCCGCCGTTGTCCATTCCGTCGCCCAGTACTTGACGATCTTCCCCTGGGGAGAAATCAGCACGATATCCATCGAGTGGGCAATCTGATTGTCTTGTTCGAAATAGACCAGCCCGAATGCATCAGCCAGCTTGCGCAAGTCGGCGGGCTTGGCTGAGGCAAAGTCCCAGTGCGCGAAACCCGACGCGTCGTTATCCAGGTAGGCCAATCCGTAGCGGCGAAGCACCGGCGCGGTGTCGTACCTGGGATCAAAGCTCACGGTGAGCAATTGGGTCCTCACGTAGGCGTCAGGAGTCTTGGCCAGATCTTCGTGAATCCTTGCAAACTGGCTGCTCAGCCGCGGGCAGAAGTTCGGCATCGGACAGCGCGTATAAATGAAGGTCAACAGCACCGCCTTACCCTTGAAGTCATCGAGGTGAATGGTCTTGCCGTCCTGATTGGTGAGTGAAATGTTTGGGACGCGCTCTCCCACGGCGAAGGCTTTCGGCGGGGCGGGCACCTTCGCGGTATTTCGGCCGCTCTTATCGGTAATGCGGACATCCTCCAGCCAGTTGTCATTGCCGTTTTCTGCGACCACGACCTCCGCGGCGATCCTGTCGCCAGGTTCGACTTCCTGGACAACCGCGGGATCTTTGACCTTATAGGGCATGGTCATGGCGGGCATGAAGCCGGGTATGTCCTCGTGATTGACCGTGATTTCATTCTTCGCGAGATTCTTATCCATGACTTGTCCGCGCAGGGCGTAGCGCTTGTCGCCGGAACGGCAAGCCAGCGCGAGTAGCATAGACGCAACGCCGAGATACACGCGCATGCGCTGATTCATCGCATCACCCTCTGCGCGCCAACATGCGAACGAGCGGTGCCCTTTCGCCCTGGTCGCCCCAGTCAGGAAAGTCCTGCACCTCTTCGTAGTGGACAATGCGCAGGGAGGGGACAAAGGTTTGCAGCAGGGCGTTCACGGGGTAGCCGAGTTGCCCGCCAGAAAGCGACACACGCCCAGCATCGCGGCGGAAATGCTCCACCACCAGCAGGCCGGCGGAAGCGAGTCCCGCAGTGAGCGGCGACGCCTGGAACAGAATCGATCGCCCCATGTACAGGCCGATGATCAGGTCCCATTTCTCCCGGCCCACGTCGAACGCGGCAATGTCCGACACGACGCAGTTGATTTTCAGGCCCAGCCGCGCAGCTTCGGCGCGAGCCAGTCCGACGCCCTTGTCGGAAATGTCCACGCCGGTCACGTCCCAGCCCAGGCGGGCGAGATAGAGCGAATTTCTTCCTTGCCCCATCCCCACGTCGAGGGCGCGGCCCGGCTTGCGGCCCTGAATGACCGCCGCCATGAAGCGATTCGGGTAGGAAGGAAGGCGAGAGACTTCCTCCGTGAAAACTCGATTCCATACGTCGCGATCATCGTCGGCGGGCAAAGCTGTTTCCGGGGCTGCGGCTTTCATGGCCGCCACGGCGGGAAGGACGGCAAGAGAACGCAGTACTGCTCTTCGATTTGGGTAGGCTGGGTCCTGCATATTTACACCCTCGCTGGCGCATGGAGTCACCCGCGTGTGAACTCCCCCTTTGAATAGAAGGGGCGCTAATACTTGATCTTGAAGGAGCCGTCCGCAGCCTTTTCGCGATGCATATCGTGGCAGCCGCCGCAATTGGCGGTCGTTGCCTTGAAGGTCGCCGCGGCGTCATCAAACTTGCCCGCCGAGGCCTGCATGGCAATCTTGTTAAAGCCTTCGGAGGCGTTCATGGCGAATGTCTTTGCGTCGTCGGAGTGCTTCTTCTCGAAAAACATCTGGACCTGGGCAAAATCCGAATGAAGCTTCTTCGCGTCCGCCGCTGCCGCCTCTCCGTTCTTTGCGCCAAGGTTCTTCTTCAAGCTTCCGCAGGTTGCACCGATATCTTTCATCCACCTTTGATAATCCATGTCGCTTTGGCTCCAGGCAACCACTGCCAGGAGCAGACAGATGGCCAACAGTGCTGCGCGTTTCATATTTCCTCCTTTGAGTGAAAGGGTTGAGATTTGGAAACCAGTGTGACGGCCTAAATCCAGCGCCTCACCCCAACGCCTCTCGATTACGCTCGCTCACCGCCTCCCAATGGATTACGTTAAAGAACGCTGCGGCGTAGTCAGAGCGTCTGTTCTGGTACTTCAGGTAATAGGCGTGCTCCCAAACATCAATTCCAAACAACGGGTGGTGTCCGGCCGTCAGCGGAGAATCCTGATTAGGAGTGGATTCAATTATCAATTGTTTCTCCGGGTTCAGGCTGAGCCACGCCCAGCCGCTGCCGAAAACCCCCAGCGCAGCTTTGGTGAATTGATCCTTAAATGACGCATAACTTCCAAATCTCTGGTCGAGCGCTTTGCCCAGCTCTCCCCCCGGCGCCGCGCCATCGTTCTTGCCCAGCGTTTTCCAGAACAGGCTGTGATTTGCATGCCCGCCGCCGTTGTTGCGCACCGCCGTACGAATGTCCTCAGGGACGGCCGCGAGATTTTTGACCAACATCTCTACAGGTTGCTTTCCAAGTTCCGGGTGAGCGGAAATCACCTTGTTAAGGTTGTTCACGTAAGCCTGGTGATGCTTGTCGTGATGGATTTCCATGGTTTTGGCGTCGATGAACGGTTCCAGCGCGTCGAAAGCGTAGGGCAAGGGCGGAAGCGTGAAGGGGCCGGCAGGCGCAGCGGGAGTCTGCGCGCCGGCGCTTTTTTCGAACGCTGCGCTGGTGACGGCAACCCCCAGGGCGAAGCGATGGAAAAATCCTCTCCGCGAATAATCGATTGAGTTCATGTTATGTCCTCCGTTTCGCCCCACGATGGCGGGATAGCTCTCGTCAACTTCGATTGGCCGTGAGATTCTTCAGCGAACCCCGGCGAGCATCCTAGCGGTGTGACGCGGTTGTGTCGATGCGGCATGTTGTCGCATGCGGCAAATTGTCGCACCCCCTTTGGAAGTCCGACTTACCAGGATGATCCCCTCTCAGATTGTGTGATACTTGACGCGATGCGCGAGATTGGAGGTTCTGTGCGCAGCGCGAAGGCCGACGGAAAACCCT
>JASHTO010000286.1 GCA_030040515.1 Terriglobia bacterium | reverse complement strand
CGGTTTCGGGAGTGCGGAAGGGAGGGTAGTGTCTCAGTTTGAAATTCCGGTGTAGGGGCACCCCTTGCGGGTGCCCTGCGCGATGTTGCTGGACTGAAGGGCAGGGCCAAGCCCTGCCCCTACGGCGGTTTGAAGTGGATGCTTCCCGCTCCACGTATCTCTACATGATGGTGGCGTTGATGGCCTCTCTCGCGTACGTTCACGGCATAATGCTGTGGGGCGCGATCGAGGGCCGGCTGGAAATGCCCAAGGCAATTCTCTGCCGGCTTTTTGCGCTGCTGGGAAACGTGCTCGGAAAAGTCCAGCGCAACTTTTACATCGGAATCCGCACACCGTCGGCCCCTCAGAATACGCGGAAATTGCGGCAACGATCTCACCCGTAGTGCTCGCGAAGATTTCAACCTGGATAAACCAGCAATAGGCACAAAGCTCAGCCGGTCACCAGGGTCCGGATGTTCCGGCATGGGCTTTCGAGGCTACATTTTACTCCAAGCCACTCATTCCAAAACACTTAAGCCAGGCCATCTCCTATCGTGCGTGTTTTCATCGACATCGCCGGACCCTCCAAAAACTAGCCTACATCCAACCTTGTTTTCAATGACATCGCCGGACCTTCCTGCATTTTTGCACGCATTTTTGTTTCTAGACCCTCTTCCGTCAAATAACGTGTCTATTTTCAACAACCTGCAAAATCGACAAATTGCCCGATACTCGGCTAACCCTTTTTGTTATGTGTGACATCGCCGGAAAGCACGCGTTTAGCCTGCCTTGCCGGTTTTGGCTCCCAGCCGCCGGAGTTTTGCCAGAAGATCCACGAGGCGCGACGCGAGGCGCAGATTGGAATCCTCCACTCGCTGCATCAGTTTCACGTCGCAATCGGATGGCGTAATTCCGGCGGCGCGCTCGTAAAGCGAAGGCGGGGCCGCCAATTCACTCAGCAGGGCCTTGCGCCGGGCTTCGTAGATTTCCATCTGATGAGTCAAAATATTTTCCAGAAGCTGGCGCACCGGTTCGCGCGCCTCCCACATTTCGGCGGTTATTTTGGGATAGCGATCATCCACCACGGCGTCTTCGATGGGCGATGAGCTATCGGCCGCTTCGGTGGTCGCCTCAGCCGGGTTCGACTCTTCCCCGCCGACGGTTAGCCTCGTGTTGCGCGCTTTCTCCTCGTCAGTTGACAACGGCAGGGCGAAGATGGCACGGATGTTGTTCATGACCTCCGCTCTTTTGGCCTCCCGATCTTCACCTGCCCCGGGTTCATCCAAGCCTGGCGTGCCCGGCTCGCGAAGCTGGAAGATGAGGGTGAGGGCAATTTCACCCATTTCGCTCATGACGTCTTCGTTATGGAGGCTCACCATCTGCTGCAGGTCGGCGGGCGGTGCCACGTAATGCTCCTGCGCGACGGATTGCGCGAGCAGGCGCAACCTCTCCGCGGTCATTTTCAGGCGCATCACCTGGGCGTGAAGGCGGGTTTCACGGCCTTCCTCAGCTTCGCGGGCCATCTTCAGGTCCTGGCCCTCGCGCTGGCGGGTGGCTCGCTCAATTCGCACCAACACCCGAGCCAGACTTCGCAGCAATTTTTCCCGGGCGGGATTGCCGTCTTCCCCGGCATCGCGCAGCCCTTCGAGAACTTTAAGGAAATCGTCAGGATCCTCGCCCAGAGCACGCAGGGCTGCTTCCTCATTCTTCGAATAACAACCGTGACGCAGGTTGCCAGCGGCGCATCGCTCCATTCCGGCTTCGGTCACCGGCCCGCGCGAAGTTGCTCCGTTCCGCCGGCGGGCCGCCAGGCTTTTTTCCGTCAAACGTGGTTTCTTGACTAACGACATAACTTCCTCCGTGGGACAGTGGTCAGCATGCTGTGGTCAATTGTTCGTTGATCAGGGCTCTAACTCAGCTCACCACAAGGCAGATGAACAGCCGGCCCAAACGCGTCTGATCGCCACTGATCCTCAACCACCAAGCACAGGTCCCTGCCCGAAAATTGGATTTGCGCCGCAGCCGAAATACGGGCTCGCCCGCGCCGAATAAGGCTGTGGTACATTTTCATATATCTATCATATGATGTATAGTATTGTTGTCAACCACCAAATGTGGATCAGGGGCCGATTTATCGGGCAATTTGTCCGGAATTCAGAGAATTCTTGGGAAATGCAGTAGCGCGGGCCATCCGTCAACCGGCGGCTCTGCGGCTCTTCCGGCCGGCACCATTCCATCCCTGCCTCGCCAGCAGTGCCGAGATTTCCAAACGAATTCTGGAAATACGCAATTTGCGACACTATACGGAACGACATAAGTGTTTGCGTTTTTGGCTGTAGCGGCGGTCTATGACCGCCGGTCGGCGCTCGCCCTGCGACCCAAAGCCGTCTTCTGGCGACGGGTCGTAGAGCGCCGCTAAAATTTATGTCGCTCTGTATAGTACGCTTGGTCCGCCAGCTAACTCATTACCACCGGCTGGCGCAGACACCTGCTTACCAAGCCGCTTCGAGGGGCCATGCATTCTAAAGCCCCCCGGTGCTGCCGGAGATGCTTACTTCTGCTTCCGAATCATCAAATGGGTCGCCTTGGGCGTTGCGACACTCTCCGCGCATTCGTAACCGAGTTTGAGCATGTCGATATTAGCGAAGAGCCGCTCGCCAGAGCCGAGCAGGACCGGTGAAATCGCGATGTGGAGTTCGTCAATCAATCCGGCGCGAAGAAACTGGTGGAGGGTTGCCACTCCGCCCCCAACGCGGATGTCCTTGCCGTTTGCGGCGGCGGAAGCGCGCTCCGCGGCGGCGTGAATCCCCTCGGTCACGAAGTGAAACGTCGTTCCGCCCTCCATGGGTATGGGGGCTCGCGCGTGGTGGGTCAATACAAACACCGGAGTGTGGAACGGCGGATCGTTACCCCACCACCCCTTCCAGGATTCGTCGGGCCAGGGCCCGCGCACGGGTCCAAACATGTTGCGCCCAATGATCCAGGCGCCGACGTTCTCGAAACTACGCGCCGCGAAGTCATCGTCAATGCCCGTGGTCCCGCCTTCCTTTCCATGCACGCGTTGAAACGCGCGCGTCGGGAACATCCAATCGTGCAATCGCAAGCCGCCGACACCCAGCGGGTTCTCAAGACTTTGGTTGGGGCCGGCAGCGAAACCGTCGATGGAAACTCCCAGGGCACAAACCCTGAACATTGGCATGAACTCTCCGTAAATATCGAGGCATTGCCGGCGGCAAGCAATCGCATCGCGCGACGTATTGGTATCTCACTGGGTTGCTGTGTTGTCAAGTCAGCATGCTCCTATACAGAGCGACATAAATTGTAGCGGCACTTTGCGCCTTGGCGCCTTGGCGCCTTTGCGTGAGGTGTTTTTTCCGTCGAATAGATTTTTTCACAGCTTCGGATGGTTAGCGTTACGCGTCCTTCCGCGCGGGTGGCGCCAATGTCACCGCGGCTTCGGTGGTCAGCAGAAGGAATGTGAACGTCTCCTGCAAGTAAAGCGTGACCTTGGCATCGGTATGGCTGAGGTAGCCAATGGATGCATCCTGGCCGATGTGCAGGTCAAAGTCGCCTCCACGCGTGGTAAGAACGGCCGCTCCAGGAATGCCGGGCGCCCAGAAAATTTTTTCGTCCACCAACCGCTTGACGTGTTCGAGAACGGGATAGCCGTAATCGCTGGTGTCACTGAGCACCGTGTAGGCGTCCACGCCCAGCAGCACGGCGTAGGGTCCGTTGACTCCGGCAATCCGCAACTGGGTCAGCGCTTCGGAAATAGCTTGCGGGTATTTGCGCACGTCCCCCGGCAAGGTTTTCTTCGGGTTGCTGGTTCCCTCGCAAATGCCCACGATCCCAGCAGCGCTATAGCCCGAAAAGATGGCGCCATCTTCGGCAAAAGCCAGGCGGCGCGCCGCGATTTTCGCCGCCTCCCAATCCGAATCATTGGCGCCGCGTTCCACGTCGTCGATCTGCTGCCGGTCGAGTTCGAATGGAACGCGCAATTCCACCAGAGCCTTCACGTCACGCTGCCTAGCCTGGACGCCGTCCCCCGGCGTGGCGATGGACTTCAGGTGGCCGGTGCCGACGGCAGAGAGGCCCGTACCCGACGGTCCGCTCACATCCACGACGCGCCGGCCCGCCAGGTGGCGCTTGAACGTTCGGGTAACTTCCTCTTCGATTTGAGCCCAGGCGGCATCAGAAATTGGAGCAAGCTCGCGATGCAGATTATTCATCTTCCACGTCTCCTTTCAAGGAACCAATTCGCAACGAACCGTTATTCTCATGCGGGGATGCAAGCGTGGGCTCCGCGGCCGATGAAGCGGCCGCTGGAACGGAGTCCGCCGGGGCCCCTGCCGGCAGGTTTTCCAGAAATGTCGCGGTCGGCACAAAGAAGAGACTCCCCGTTACGGCTCGGCTGAAGTCGAGCAGGCGGTCATAGTTGCCGGGGGGCTTGCCGACAAACATGTTCTCGAGCATCTGCTCAATCGTGCGCGGCGAGCGGCTGTAACCAATGAAATAGGTTCCGAACTCGCCCGAGCCAGCGTTGCCGAAAGGCATGTTGTCGCGCAGGATTTTGACCTCGGCGCCGTTCTCCACGACCTTGGCGAGGGCGTTGTGCGCAGAGGTGGGCTTCGCCGCATCGTCCAACTCGATGTCGGAGAGTTTTGTACGCCCGATGATTCGTTCCTGCACCTCTGTAGACAAAGCATTCCAACCCCTCAGATCATGCAGGTACTTTTGCACGATGACGTAGCTTCCGCCGGCAAAGGCGGCATCTTTCTCACCAATCAGCGCCGCCTCGGCAACTTCGTCGCCGCGGGGATTTTCCGTGCCGTCCACAAAGCCCAGGAGGTCGCGGTCGTCAAAGTACCGGAATCCGTGTACCTCATCGACGGGCGAGACCACGTCACCGATTCGCGCCATAATTTGCGTGGCCATCTCAAAACACAGATCCATGCGCTTGGCGCGGATGTGAAACAGCAGGTCGCCCGGAGTGGAGACGGCGTGTCGCGCCCCGGCGCGAATCTCGCGGAAGGGATGCAGCTCCGCTGGACGCGGCGCGCCAATGAGCTGGTCCCAGGCGTCGGAGCCGATCCCCATGACGCAGGAAAGTCCGGCCTCAATGTCGCGGAAATCCACGGCGCGAAAAAGCGTGGCGAGGTCGGCGCAGAAGGATCGGACGAGGGTCCGATGGCCCGCGCCCGGTTTCAGCGTCACAACCAGGAAGATGGCAGCGCGCGTAAGCGGTGCATTTACCGCCTGCGGAACCTCGCGCGACACATTTGCAAATTGTGAACCGCCGCTGGGATTGACCGCCATCAGAAGTCATCCTGTGGGGCTGACCGGACCTTCAGTCAGCGAAGGGTCCGGGCACCTGAACCATGCACGCATAAGGTTACCATTGCCTTCTAATGAATGTCCACGATGGGCCGGAGGTTTCGATTTTGACAGTTTCGGGAATCAGCAATTTTCCGCCTTTCATTGTACCGAAGGACCCCTCACCCCAACTCCCCTCCCCCTCTTCCCTCTCCCCAGGGGAGAGGGAAGAGGGGAGAAGGGGTGATAAGGTGAGGGGTTTCTTCCTGGCGGTGGCGGTCAGGGCCCTTTGAGGGGCCGGCCACCGCAAAGCCTCCGAAGGTGTGAAATCGACTCAAAAGAAAAGCACCTCACGCAAAGGCGTCAAGGCGCAAGGAAGAAAGCCAAGCACTTCCGCGTTGCGTGACTTTGCGCCTTTGCGTGAAATTGTTTAATCTTTCACATCTTCTCTGAGTTGTTGTGCCTCTTTGATAATGTCCCCTTTTCACCTCGATAGAAATGTCCCCTAATGAGACCTCCGAGAGGAGGTCAGATTGGGGCGAACGTTGATGAGCAGGCGGGAATTGGAAAGGGTAGAGGTGTTGGGGAGAGTGAAGGGTGGGCAATTGCGGCTGGTAGATGGAGCCGTGCTGATGGGGCTCAGTTATCGGCA
>JASHTO010000285.1 GCA_030040515.1 Terriglobia bacterium | reverse complement strand
AGTCAATATCGTTCTCATGGTTGAAGGAATCGGCATACCCGCACCGCAGCATCCCCTGCGCCTGCGCGGTTTTCCTCTTCTCACCAAGCCGCTGAAAATTGAAGATCTCCGGCAGGTACTCGAGGGCTCGCCGGGGCAGGTCGAATCGTCCGGGCCGGCCGGAACAACGAGTTTAGCGGCGGCGGAGTTTGCGGGGCTGGTGGGCGTCTCCGAGCGAATGAAAAAAATTCATCGCCTGATTTCCAAGGTGGCGTTGCAGCGCCATTCTGTGCTGATCGCGGGCGAAAGCGGCACCGGCAAGGAATTAGTGGCGCGGGCCATTCACAAATCGGGTCCGTGGAAGAATGAACCCTTCGTGCCCGTCGATTGCGGGTCGCTGCCGGCGGCCCTCATCGAAAGCGAGCTCTTCGGGCATGTTAAAGGGGCCTTCACCGGCGCGGCTCAATCGAGGCAGGGCCTGCTGGCGTCGGCCGGAGCCGGCACCGTTTTCCTGGATGAAATCGGCGAGTTGCCCGTGGAGCTGCAATCGCGTTTGCTGCGCTCGCTTCAGGAGCACGAAATCCGGCCCGTGGGCAGCAACACTCCGGTTCGCTTCGAGGCGCGCATTGTGGCCGCCACAAACCGGGACCTGGAGGCGGCAATCAAACGCGGCACTTTCCGCAAAGATCTATTTTTCCGCCTGAACGTGGTTTCCATCAAGATTCCGCCTCTGCGCGATCGAAAAGAGGATATTCCGGAGCTGGCGCGGCATTTCCTGTCGCGATTTGGCAGCGAGAAAACAGTTCGCCAGATTTCTGACGAAGCCCTGGGGCGATTGATGAGCTACGATTGGCCGGGCAATGTACGCGAACTCGAGAATTGCATCCAACACGCAGTTTCACTGGGTTCAGGACCCTTCATTCAAACCCAGGATCTGCCTTCCACCATGCTCTACCACCTTGCTCGCAAGTCCGCTTCACGCGCTGACCTCTCCACTTTGCAGGCGCTCGAACAGCAGGCCATCCGCCAAGCGCTTCAGGCCACGGGCGGGGACCGCGCACGCGCCGCCCGGCTTCTCGGCATCGGCAAAACCACCATTTATCGCAAGCTGAAGGAATATGGAATTGAGATGGGCGCGCCGGAGGCTTCAGGTTAACTCCTTCATCTTTGGGGCACATTGCCATCCAATTTGCATTTCACAGTTTACTCGTGTTTACAATCCCTGAGAGGCCGCTCGGCTCGCCTTGTGCGAATTCAGGACTTTACTGACCGATGAAAATCCGAAGCTGGGCGCCTGGAGATTTACATGAGCACTCTCGAAGGTTCTTCCCGCATTACGCCTTTTCTGTGGTTCGATTCGAACGCCGAGGAGGCAGTGGAGTTCTATCTTTCTGTCTTCAAAAATTCCCGGCGTCTAGGCGAGCAGCGCACTCCCGAGGGCGGGCGCGGACCGAAGGGCGGCGTTCTCACAATTTCGTTCGAGCTTGACGGCCAGAGATTCACGGCGCTCAACGGCGGTCCCATGTTCAAATTTACCGAAGCCATTTCCTTCGCGGTTCGATGCGACAACCAGCAGGAAGTGGACGAATACTGGTCGAAGCTCTCCGCGGGAGGGAGCGAGATTCAGTGCGGCTGGCTGAAGGACAAATTCGGACTTTCCTGGCAGATTGTGCCCGCGCGCCTTCCCGAACTCATCAAGCACCCCAAAGCCATGCAGGCCATGCTGCGCATGAAAAAACTCGACATCGCGGAACTTGAACGCGCCGCGCAATCGTAACTTGCTACAATCGAGCGATGGCAACGATCGCGCTGGATGCCACCTACAGTGTTGATGCGCAACTGAACGGCATCGGCGTGTATTCGCGCCGCCTGACTGAAACTCTCCTCACCCTCGATACCCCGCACAAGTTTCTGATTTGCTACCGGCTGTCGCGCTTGGGCCGCCGGCAATATTTCCTGAAACCGGGATCGTTTCCCGGCGCCCGAGCGCGGTTTTCGACGCGAGTTTTTCAGGGGCCGATTACGTTCTGGCTTCCCTGGCAGGCGCAGATTTTCCATAGCCTCGCGCAACGGCCGCCGGCTTTTCACTTCAACAAGGAGATCGTGACCGTTTTCGACATTTTTCCGATTACCGGGGAGACCTATTCCACTCCGGATTTTCGAAAAAAATTTTCTGCACTGCTTATTGAGGCTGTGGGCCGGGCCACGCGAGTAATTACCGCTTCACACGCCACTGAGAAGCTGCTCATCTCGCACGCCCAGGTGCCGGCGGAGAAAATCCGGGTTATTCCACTGGGCGTCGATTTGCCCGCCCGCGTTCTATCGCCCGCGGAGCGCCTGCAAGAGCGCACCCGAATCCTCGGCGGCGAGGGAGAAATGGTTTTGAACGTGGGCGTGATGCAAACGCGCAAAAACACTCTCAACATGCTCAAGGCGCTGAAACTCCTTCCGCCCCGGTACAGTTTGGTTCTGTCTGGAGGCAGCGGCCACGGCAGCGAGGCCATCCATGAATTCATTCGCGCGGAGTTACTGGAAAATCGCGTAAAGCTGCTTGGGCATGTTGACGACGCGCGACTGACGCGCCTTTATCAGGCGGCGAGCGTTTTCCTATTCCCGTCGCTCGAAGAAGGCTTCGGCATTCCCGTGCTTGAGGCGATGGCCGCGGGCGCCCCCGTCGTGACCTCCAACGTTTCGTCGATGCCGGAGGTGGGGGGCGATGCGGCACTCTACGTTGACCCGCATGACCCCGCGGACATTGCGCAGAAAGTTGTCCAGGCGGCCGAACAATCGGA
>JASHTO010000284.1 GCA_030040515.1 Terriglobia bacterium | reverse complement strand
CTAATCCGTTGGGAGATCCCCCGGCTTTGCCGGGGTGGCAGTCGGGGTTTGACAGGTCCGGGAATCAGCAAGTCGTGGGCTTTAATCGTTTCGAACGGACCCCTCACCCCAACCCCCCTCCCCCTCTTCCCTCTCCCCCGGGGAGAGGGAAGAGGGGAGAAGGGGTGATCGGGTGAGGGGTTTCTTTCTGGGGGTGGCGGTCAGGCCCCTTTGAGGGGCCAGCCACCGCAAAGCCTCCGGCTTTGCCGGAGGATGATTACTCCTTGTGCCGGCTCAGCAACCGGTCAATGAGCACTCGAATCTGCCGCTGCATTTCATCGATCGATTGATCGGCACGCACCACCTTAATGCGTTCCGGTGCGCGGCGGGCGAGGGCGAGGTACCCGGCGCGCACGCGCTTGTGGAACGCCAACCCCTGCGCTTCGATCCGGTCCAGTTGCGAACGCCTGCCGGCATCGCCGCGGGCACGGCCACGCGCCTGCTCCGCATCGAGGTCCAGAATGATGGTCAAATCAGGCTGCGTCGGGCCGCAAATCACCCGATCGAACACGCGCACAGTGGCCACGCCCAATTCCCGCCCGTAACCCTGATAGGCGAACGATGCGGTATTGTAACGGTCGCTCACCACCACTTCGCCTCGTGCGAGCGCCGGTCGAATTACCTGTTCCAGAAGCTGGGCGCGCGCGGCGTACATCAAAGCTAATTCCGCCAGCGCCGAAAGTTTGCCGGTTTTGGAGGTCAGGAGAATGTCGCGTACCTGCTCGCCAGTACGAGTTCCGCCCGGTTCACGTGTCACTCGCACACGATGGCCGCGCCGGCGCAGGTATTGGACCGCCCGGCGCAGTTGCGTGCTTTTGCCCGTGCCGTCCAGGCCTTCGAAGGTTATGAGGAGACCTTTCATAAAAAGCTTGTCCGGGGTCCGGTATCCGGGGTGGGTTGTGGTTTCTTCAATTGCATAGAGTTCCAAAAACTGACGACGGGCTACGGACAACCGGCAAAGCTGGCATCCTAACACCCGCCTGCCATGGTAACAAGGCGGCTGCGGGCAGGCGGAGAATGATAGAATGGCACGGCTTTGAATCGCCTCGCCGGAAAAGATACTACATGGCTTTGCCGAGCGCGAAGCTGCCAAAGGTGATGAGCGCAACCATTCGGGAAAACATCGCGCGAGTTGAGGAGCGAATCTCCGCGGCTTGCCGCCGCAGCGGGCGCCGGCGGGAAGACGTGCGGCTGGTGGCGGTATCGAAGACGCATCCTCCAGAGTCGATTCGCGCGGCCGTCGAGGCAGGCCTGCACGACTTCGGCGAGAACCGCGTGCAGGAAGCAAAGTCCAAGATCTCGCAACTGGCGGATTTGCGGATCACTTGGCACCTGATTGGGCATCTTCAATCCAACAAGGCGAGGCCGGCACGCGAGCTTTTCCATTGGATTCATTCCGTCGATTCGCTGCATTTGGCTGAAAAACTCTCACAGGCCTCAGTTCCGGGCTGCCTGCGGCTTCCTGTTTTGATCGAGGTGAACCTGGGGGGAGAAGCCTCCAAGGAAGGCGTTCCTGCGGCGGACGCAGTGGCACTCGCCGACCAGATCTCGCACTACCCAAGCCTCGAACTTCGCGGCCTGATGTTGATTCCACCCTTTCTCGAAAACCCCGAGGAGGTGCGCCCATACTTTCGTCAGTTGCGCGTCTTGGCCGGCGAAATCGAGAGACAAAACATTTCCAAAATCTCGAGGCGTGAACTTTCTATGGGCATGAGTCACGATTTCGAAGTTGCCATCGAGGAAGGCGCGACGATGGTGCGAATCGGCACGGCCATATTCGGACCCAGACCCCCGATTGCTTGACTGCGAAATTGAAATTCGCGCCAGCTATCGAGGCATTAGCGGCGAAACCTCAGCGAGAGTGTCAACCTTGAGCTTTTCCGGTCGACTGGCGGAAATTCGTGTGGGGTTTGACCGTTCCTTCTGGGTGGCGAACCTCACCGAACTCTTTGAGCGCCTTGCCTACTACGGTACCACCGCCGATCTGGCCATCTACCTGACTGAGCAACTGCGCTTCACGAAAGAAATCGCCGGCTGGATGATGGGAATATTCGGCTTTGTGGTGTGGTTCCTGCCGGTGCTGGGCGGTACGCTCGCGGACCGGTTCGGATTTCGCCGTGCTTTAATGTTCGCCTACCTGGTCATGACCGTGGGTTATTTCCTGCTGGGCTCGCTTTCCGCCAGTTGGATGCAAGACGCCAGGGCGGCGCTCGGGGACAAATGGCTGGTGCTGGCCATCCTGATGATCCCGGCGCTCGGTCCCGCGGTGGTTAAACCCTGCGTCGCGGGTACCACGGCGCGCGCCTCCGCGGAAAATGTGCGTTCCATCGGTTATTCCATTTATTACACCATCGTCAACATCGGCGGCACGCTCGGCCCGTTAGTTGCGTGGTTCGTGCGCAAGCGGCTGGGCTGGGGGATCGAAAACGTCTTTCGGGTTTCCGCCCTGAGCGTGTTCCTGATGTTCCTGGTGACGCTGCTGCTCTTCCACGAGCCCGCGAAATCCGGCGAGCGGAAGGTGGTGAGCGTCGCGGCCGCGCTCGAAAACATGTTCAGGGTGCTGGCCAACTTCCGATTCGTTCTTTTCCTTCTGATTTTTTCCAGCTTCTACGTCGTCTTTTGGCAGGAGTTCGTCTCGGCGCCAATTTTCCTGCGCAGCTACGTGGACCCCAACGCCAACGCCGACCTGCTGCTTTCCATCGACGCGCTCACCGTAATCTGTTTCCAGATTCTGATTAGTTATCTGACCCGGAAAGTCCCCACGTTTCCGGCCATGA
>JASHTO010000283.1 GCA_030040515.1 Terriglobia bacterium | reverse complement strand
ACTTGAGAAAGGAGGGATGGCCTGATGCAAGCCTTCGAATACGCGCGTCCCAAATCCACCCAGGAAGCTGTGAAGCTGCTCGCCGACGCGGGCGGCGAGGCGCTGCCGCTGGCCGGCGGGACCGACTTGATCAGCTTGATGAAGGACGGTGCGGCTGCTCCCAAACGATTGGTGAGCTTGCAGCACGTAAGCGAGCTTCGAAAGATTTCTCATTCATCGAGCGCCGGGCTGCGCCTGGGCGCGATGGTTACACTCGACGAGGTGCTGGAAAGCAAGGAAGTGGCAGCGGTCTACCCGGCCATCGCCGAAGCGGCGCACGGCGTCCACAGTCAGCAGATTCGCAGCACGGGCACGGTGGGCGGCGACCTGTGCCAGCGCCCGCGCTGTTGGTATTATCGCGCCGGGTTCGGCTTGCTGGCCGTGCACGATGGTAAGGCACTCGTTCCCGAGGGCGACAACCGCTATCACGCCATTTTGGGAAATTCCGGTCCGGCTTATTTCGTGAACCCCTCGAGCCTCGCGCCCATCCTGATTGCGCTGAATGCCAAAGTGAGCATCCACGGTCCCCAGGGCGAGCGCGAGCTTTCCGTGCAGGACCTTTTTGTGAATCCCCGGAGCAACCAGGAGAGCGAACTGGCGCTGCGTCCGGGCGAGATCCTGACGGAAATCCGCGTTCCGCCGGCCGGAGGCGCGAAGATGGCCATCTACGAGGTTCGTCAGAAGGAAGCGTTGGATTGGCCGCTCGCTGCGGCCGCAGTGGTGCTGAAAATCCAGGGCGGAACCGTGGAGAGCGCGCGAGTAGTGATGGGGCATGTGGCGCCGGTGCCGTGGCCATCATCCGAAGCCGAAGAAGCCTTGAAAGGCAAATCGGTGGATGAAGGCGTCGCCGCGGAAGCGGGCAAGGCCGCGCTCAGCAAGGCTACGCCGCTTTCCATGAATGCTTACAAGGTGCAACTGGCTCGCGTGGCGGTGAAGCGCGCCATCCTGCGCGCCGCGAAAGGAGAGGCCTGATGATCGCCGAACCTGCTCCGCAATCCGTCGAACCCAAAACGCAGTGCAGCCTGATTCGCCATAAGGATATGTTCATCGGTGTCGAGCCGGACCCTACCGTTCAGCCTTCCAGCGGCAAGCTCTGCTGGTGCGTACACACGCAGAAGGTCCTTGGGCCGGACGGTCAGCTTGTCTCACTCGACGCCTGCACGCCGGATCGGCCGTGCTTTGAAGCGCTCTAGTGTGGTGGGTCAAATTGAATTCCGTAGGGGCAGGGCTTGTCCCTGCCCTTCAGTCCAGCGACATCGGCAGGGCACCCGCAAGGGGTGCCCCTACGAAATTTCAAACTGACCCACCAGGGCAAAACGCGTTCGGTTGAACCTCCCGCCGAACGGCGCTAGAATAGAATGGGGTGCGAATTCTGCCCCATGGAGGCTTGCATTATGCGGAGAATCATTTCCTCCATCAGTATCGGGCTCTTGCTGCTGTCAGCCCTGCCCGCGTTCGCGGCCGTGACGGGTGATTACCTTGAAGCCCGCAGCGCGGACATCTACACCGGCCCTTGCTTCGCCATGTCGGAAGTGGGTTTGACCGGCCAGGAAGCGATCCTCGCCTGGAAAGTGCGGGAAGGCGATTGGCAGGGCGTATCGCTTGCCGGGCTGAGCGTGGTGGCGGTGGTTCGGGCGAACGCCACTTTGGGCGATCCCTATCACGATCCCTATCCGGCACGCTCGGTCCTGATTGTCGACTCCCGCGCGAGCGACCAACAGAAGGCGGCGCTCGAAGCGTTTGCCGAATCGAAAGCGGGCAACCTGCTGGCCCACGTGGTGCGGGTTGAGGTGGCTCCCATCGAGATGACCGTCGAGCACGGCGACATGCACGGCGCAGCGAGGATGGTGGCGGGCAAGTTCGCGCAAATCGAAACGCGCAGCCTCTGCCAGGGCGACCACATTTGCGGAAACGAGACGGTTTTCTATCCCCCGCTCGTGGCGCTCAACCACTCCATGCCCGCTTTCACTGTCGAAAGCGCTTACACGGGCCAGGGTCTGGGTGAAGTCTGGAAGAATGTGGACAAGCGCAGCGCCTTCGTGGGCAGCTTCTAACCGCTGTCGATGATTCACCGGACGATTGGGGACGGGAAACTTCCGAACGGTTGTTTCCCGTTTTGCGTTTCTGGCATCTAACCGGTGGGGAGGACTTGTCGATGAAATTGCACCGCGTGCTCGGAGTGCTGCTGGCGATTCAATTCTGCGTAGTGATGAACGCCTTCGGGCAGGGTTATAAGGCCACGGAGATCGGCGCGGCGCCGGCGGACGTTCCTGCCGCCATCGAGAGCGTGCTCGATTCGCAAGGCGTGCGCGTTACCAACGGTCAGGGCGCGACGATTTGCGAAGTCTGGATGCGCAAGGACCTTCCCTCCAGCGCCAATCCCAACACCTCCCCCGACGTGATGTTCGGCACGCTGCCCGAAGGAGCATTTCTCGGCGTGGTTCACTTCCCGAGCGGCACATCCGACTTTCGCAGCCAGACCATCAAGGCAGGATTCTACACGCTGCGCTACGGATTGATTCCCCAGGACGGCAACCACATGGGCGTCAATCCCTCGCGCGATGCCTTTGTGATGGGGCCGATTGCAGCCGACCCGGGGCCGGACAAGGTTCTGGCGTTTGACGACCTGGTGAAACTCAGCCGGCAGGCATCCGGAACTCCGCACCCCGGATTCCTCGTAGGCGCGCCGCCCAGCGGTAACACTTTTCCCGCCGTCACCAAGGACGATGCCGGCGACTGGAATCTGCAAATCAAGGGGCACGCATCCAGCGGGGATTTGCCGCTGGGGTTTACGATCGTAGGACACTGGCAAGGGTAAAGGTGGTAGCAAAATGAGACGTTCGGGAATAAGGCCGGCTCACCTCGCATGGGTTCTCTCCGTGCTGCTGGCGCCGGCCTTGCGAGCGGGGCAATCCAAACCGCTCGAGGTGCTGGAGGGTGAACTTCTGACTAACCAGTCCGGCCTGCCGATGCTGAAGATGAATGGCCGCGAGGAGGGGCTCTCCGCCAATACGCCTTATCTGCTTCACACGCTCGAGGACAAAAGGCTGGAAGGCCGGCAGGTGCACCTGGAAGGGATCAGCAAGCCTGACGGCACGTTCGAAGTCCAGTGGCTCTACACCGTGCATGACGGAAAGCTCTACAGCGTGCGCTACTACTGCCCGAGGTGCAACATCGTGGCGCTCGAGCCCGGCAACTGCGTCTGCTGCCAGCAACCCACCGAGCTTCAGGAAATTCCCAAGCCGGCAAACTCACATTGATCAGACCCTGCGCTCAGGGTTTCTGGTCTCTTATGAAGATGCGAAACAGCTTTACGCGCTGGAATTCCGGCCGAAACTCATCGAACATGTTCGTACCAATCACAAATCCAAACTGCATGTGCCCGGTTTGAATTCCCTGCACCCAGGGCGAAAACCTTCGGGGGTTCCATAGCGCCGAAAGCACGCCGGAACCGTACGCGCCGGCGATTTGGGGAATGTCCAGTTGCTTGTGGCCGTTCTGGTCGTAGGTGAGGAAGCTCATTTCGAACGCGTGGGCGGTGCGCCGCCAGAAGCCGGTGCAACGGCAGGGGAAGTATCGCGGGTCATAGCGGAACGCCGCTTCCCCGCCCTCGTGGATGGAATTCTGGAGCACGATGATTCCGAACTGATTGCCGGTCCGCCGCGCGTAGCCGGCGAATCCGCCACCCCACTCGCGGGGATAATCGAGGGCCTGGAAGGCCAGACCCGCTCCCAATGAGACCACATAGGGGCCGGGTGAGAGATAGGTTTCTTCCATGTACCGATTCCAGCGCTCGGGGCCGGTGAGTGGAGGCGGATTGGAATTGCTCGCGGCCGGCGGTGGACTCGTGGTCGCTTGCTGCGCGGCGCAATTGCGGGCCGAAGACATTGCCAGGGCAATGAGCATCGCCAGCAGAGCGGTGTAAATCCTCAAAACCCTTAGGGCAGGATCATTCCCGCTCCTCTGCTGCCAGAGAGTTTTCACGATTCGCTGCCCTCGCCCTTGACGGGATCAACTTGCTGCCCAATTCTGCCATTTTACCCGCTCCTCAAGCTAGTGCACATTCTTTTGGAGTGGAGTTGTGGCGTTGAGTCAAGAGGGCGCGCGTGTTGACACCCTTCCCCGCCCAATGTTACAAACAGAGTATCGCTGGTTTTCCGCGCGGCACGCCAGGATGGTGGGTGTAGCTCAGTTGGTAGAGCGCCAGACTGTGGATCTGGACGTCGCGGGTTCGAATCCCGTCACCCACCCCATGTTTTCAATCGCTTCATTGGTTTGAGTTTCGATGATCTGGATGTCATCGGCTCCAACCTCGTCGCCTCTCTTTCTTAAAGCTCGATCCCTCCAAACTGATCCTGACTGCGATGAAGAAGAGCGAGGATGGCAACGGCATAGTGCTGCGATTCTACGAAACGAAAGGGAACCAGACCGACGCGGGAATACAGTTGTCACGCCCCGCATGGAGAACAAGCCTGATTGAGGAAAATCAAGCGCCGCTGATGCCGGACGACGGCTCTTTGAGGCTGAAGATACCATCTCGGGGAGATCACAACCCTAAAGCGGGCTGTGTGCGCCATGAGCACGGAAGCCTCACGAGCGGATCAAAGGGAACAAGGAGTATGGAATTTGACCTGCGCCGTGGCCCGCTCCTCGATCTTCAGCGCAGTGGCACACTTATAGACTTCAAAATACGCGTTACGCTAAAATGAATGACTGAGCAAGAATTCCGACGATGGCAATGGGGGCAAATACCAACCGAACGACAGTTCTTACCTACAGCTTCCCAGGCGGAAGAGTGTTGGAAAGCGGGCTCGCCTGTCTGATGGTGTTCTTCATCGTAAGCCTCTTGGCCGGGCAGGTTCCCGCATCTCCTTTACACCAGCCTCAGGACGTTGAGAGTGCCACCTCGGAGGAGCAGCTTGGGGACCAGTTGTTGGCCTCCCATCGTTTTGAGCAGGCCGCTCGCAAGTATCAAAACGCTCTCCTGAACGGATCGGATACCACTGGCCTGCATGAAAAGCTGGGGTTGGCATTCGTAGGTGCAGGAAACATGCAGGCAGCGCTCCGCGAATTTCACGAAGCGGTTCGCCTAAACCCTGGTAATGCCGAAGCGCAGTCAAACCTGGGCTTGGCTCTGTTGAGAAGCGGTGACCCGAAGGGCGCAATTGTCGCGCTGCGGACGGCGGCGCATTTGGTGCCTTCCGCTCCGAGCACGCATTATCGTTTGGGGTTGGCGCTCAAGAGTGACGGCCAGGCTGCCGACGCTTCCATGGAATTTCGCAGGGCCCTTGAACTCCAGCCCAATTATCCCGAAGCCTACAACGATTTGGGTGTGACACTGATCGCCTTAGGCAAATCCGACGAGGCGCGGACGCAGTTTCAGCAAGCCCTCAAATTGCGCCCGGACTATGCCGAAGCGCACTTTAATCTTGGCTTGTTCTATCTGAACAGAAAGGAATACCTCCCCGCCATTGTGGACTTTCAGGAGGCGCTGCGTCTGCGGCCGGACTACCTCGATGCTCGCATCCAATTGGGCTCGGTACTTCTCGATTCGGGCAAGATCGACGAAGCGATCTCGGAGCTTCGGATTGCGGTTCGAAATCCCATCCAGAAAGCCAGCGCACACTACAATCTGGGCCGGGCTTACGCAAAGAAGGGCCAAGCCCAGGAAGCCCGCACTGAATTCCAGCAAACTCTGGCCCTCCAGCCTGATTACGCAGAGGCCTACAACAATCTGGGAGTCCTGGAGGCCCTCGAAGGCCGCTTGAACGCAGCAATGGCGGATTTCCAGCGAGCGACGACGTTCGATTCCCGCAACCCCGACGCCCATTACAACCTGGGAACCCTGGAGCTTGCCCGCGGTAATATACTGGCAGCTATCCCCGAACTTCAGAAGGCCGCCGAACTCGAGCCTGAAAATTCCCGCTTCCACTCCCGGTTGGGGATGGCGCTGAATCGAGCGGGAGACTCGGGTGGAGCCCTGCGCGAGTTACGTGCTGCGACAGAGCTGAACCCTGAGGATTCTACGGCGGTTTATAACCTCGGTCACCTTCTCTTGCAGAAGGGCGATCAAGCAGGGGCGGCGGAGCAATTCTCCCGCATGGCGCAAATCAAAAATTCCACCGAAGCCCAGGAGCAAGCACATACGGAAACCGCCCTGGAGATCGGCAATGGGCTTCGAGCCATGGCGGAAGGAAATCTGCAAGAGGCCGTGCGTGCCTTTACCCGAGCCGTTCAGATCGCCCCCCGGTCAGCCGAAGCCCACAACCAATTGGGCATCGCTTTGGCCAAAAACGGAGATATCGAAGGCGCCGAGGCCCAGTTTCAGAAGGCGATTGACCTGGAACCACTGAGCGCGGCAGCTCACAACAATGCCGGAGGGCTGCTGGCCAAAGAAGGGAACATCGACGCCGCAATCGATCAGATGGAGAAGGCCATCGCCCTGCAATGGGATCTGGCCGATGCGCATCACAATTTAGGCCTGATGTTCCTTGAAAAAGGGGACCCCAAACGCGCCGAGTCTGAATTTCAGAAGGCAAGAGAACTTGGCTACTCTCAAGGTAAACCGGAAGAAGGCAAGTGATCCCGTGCCCGACAGCTCATGAGCTTTCTTAGCAAACTGCCAGGGGATCGAAATTCTGTGCGAATCGGCTCTTCCAAAAATTCGCGGCGAAATTTCCTCCGCCGCCTTTGCACGCCCCTGCTGCTTCCC
>JASHTO010000282.1 GCA_030040515.1 Terriglobia bacterium | reverse complement strand
GCCGCAGGCAGGGGCGGATTCGTGTCCATGAGCTGCTCGCGCATTTCATCGGTGACTTCCGGGCGCGGTACCAAGGCCGAGATTCGGTCGAGTTCGAGCGCGGCGACAAGGAGGGCCTTGACCCCTTCTCCCCTGGCTTGCGCTTCGATCCGACGAAGCGTGCGCAAACCAAGCGGCTTCTCCTTCAGGCAAGCAGGGACGGAGGCTGCCACGTCCGCGATCTCGTATTGTTCCTCTTCCCCTTCCGCCCACTCGCGGAGCATTGCCACGTGATCTGCGGCATCAACGTGATCATAGGTTCTTGCCCACCGATTGACGGCTCCTGAAAACAGGCGGTAGAAGGTGGCGGGCAACCTGGGGTGCTCCCTGCCCAAAAGTTCCAGTGTCGGGCCAGCTACGACAAAGGCGGCGCTGTCAGGATGGAGAAATAGGTAAAGCTCCCGGCCATCCGGGTCGGACTCGCCCGCTTCCAGGTACTCGTCAACAACCTCGCTGAGCGTTAGCCGGAGGCAAAAGCGCCGCCGGATGGCGTTTCCGCCGTGAAGGTCGATCCAGCGATTCAGTGTGGCTTGCACGTAGTCGGTGGGATCGCGCCGAACGCGCCGCCAGTCGCTGGGGGACGCGATATCCAGCTCAAGAAGCGCCTGGGCCAAGCGGATTGCGGCACGCTCGCCTGCGTGAAAGTGATGCTCAAACGGAACACGGTCGAGGCTTGGAATAAGCAGATGACTTCCGCTTCCCATCAAGCAAGGGGGGGCAGCCATCCGGGCGGCGGGGCAAGGGGCGTTGCGCTGTAAGCTCGCCGTTCGGCGTCCACTGCGCGTGACACTATGAGAACTGGCTGTTGAAGTTGTGGGCATTGGGCGAACCTCGCGAGGAGGGTTTTATTGCGCGGATTGACGTCTGCGGCTAGTTGTTCAAGTTCGTCAAGGACCAACTGCTTGGCGCCCATCCTTTGGGCAACCGGTCCGGTGCGCATTGCCGTTACCCCTTCGTTCCGATGGCGCGCAAGAAGATATAGCGCAACGCATCGCCAACGGTTTCTGGCCCGGTAATCGTCGCGGTCGCCAGGTCCGGATATTGCCCTGAATAAAACGCTCTAACTTCCTCGAGCGTCATTTTCGAATTCGGGTCCGCAAGTTTAAGACCCAGATAGCTGAATTCCCTTTCCAATGGGCTAGCCTGAAGCATTCGACTTCATCTCCTTTGTGAAAGGTCAAAATTAATGACAAAGATGACCTGTTATGTTTTCTCTTGAGCTCGGACTTTCATCCCAAGGGCGGGTGGCGAGGTCGAGCTTTCGGTCGTCAATCTGCTTTGCGTCTTCCAGCGGTTCTGGGCCCGACTATTCGACCTCAGTTGCTGGTAAAGCGCCTGGTGGACGGCGCCATGGACGGCTTCGTGCGGATCTATATCTGCGAAGACTGGTTTGTTCTACACGCTCTTTTGGTTCCGACAATTACATCGGCCCACGAGGTGAGTTGTTGTCGTCCCTTACCCAAGATTCTTCATCTACTAAGGGAGGCAGGCTTTGATGTTCGAAGCGACAAACCGTCTTGCCGAAGGTTTTCACCGCCTTCGCGGACTTCTTCTGACTCATTCTCATGCCCCTCGTGGCTAGCGAAACCAGTTAACGTTGCTTACCTCAATAGTGCCCAAGCGGCGTCACCGCGCGTGGCGTGCTTCTATGCGCCGTGCTTTAAGCGTCCTCTCTGTGTCGAAAATCAACCGATGTAATCTGTCCTTTCGAACTCGACCCCTAGGTCTTTCGCGTCCATGGAGCCAATGTCGATCATGAACCAGGTATCCTTGTCCACGCGAAAGAGCCACTCGCAGCGCCTGATCTGCCATCGCACCTTCCAACGCAGCGGTCCATGGGTGTTCGCCATGAAGCAGGTCGTAGAACTCTTCGTAGTGGTCCACCTCGCTCGGTCGAGCGACGAGTTCCCGCAGCCGCTGGTTCACTTTTATAGGAATAGACGGCAGAGTATCAACCATCCGTAGAAGTGCTTCCATCGGAAGCAAAAGTGAAGCTCCGCTGCCGTCTGATGGAACGTGGTCGAAGACGTTGAGAAGATAGGCTGGAGGATAAAGATCGGCGTGCAATGGGAAGTCTCCCTGTGCAGTTCCACCGACAGCCCCTAACGGCGCATAGATCGCGACCATGGAATCACCAGTCTTAGCCACAAGAGTAGACCTCACCAATGCGAAGAGGCTTCGAATCGTGTTGCCATCGATGCACTGGTCCATCAGGTTATCGAACAAAAGCAGGCCGGTCTCCGTGCGGATCCGATGAAATGCCATCGCGATCGAGTCTATGTGCTGCCTCAGCTGAGCGCTAATGCTGTCACGCACCTCGCACCCAATGCTGTATCCATATTCCGCCGGCCCGAAATATTCGAGCGTCGGCTTTGGAAGGCTTGGAATCTCGTCGGACAGCAGATACAGCGCTTCACGGGCCCGCGTTGACCATGTGAACCAGCGAGGAGGGGGAGATGGCGGAAACACACGTGACCGCAGATCACGAGTTGGAGTGAACAGGGTATGCATAATATCCTAGTATCCCTCCGTTATTCACTGGATGTATATGTAGTACTATCGATTTCCTCGACGGAGCTACGCATACAATAGAAACACTGGGGGCGAAACATGGGATATCAGTATGACACTATTGTAATCGGCGGCGGGCCAGTCGGATTGGCCTCAGGCTACCAGTGCGCGAAGGCAGGCAAATCCGTCCTGCTCCTCGAACGATTCAACTTCTTCAACCAATCGGGAAGTTCGAACGATCTGGTCCGGATGTTCCGTACCATGTATACGCAGGATTTCATGGCGAATCTTGCATTTCAGTCCATCCGTGAATGGCACGATCTGGAAACGGACGCCGGCCAGGCGCTCATCTGGATGAGTGGACTGCTGAATTTCGGCGACCCCAATTATCAGTCCGGACCCGAGGGCAATCTAACCTCGCCGATCAAGAATTTGGAACGACTGGGCCTGCCTTACAAGGAATTGAACGCCGCGCAGATCATGCAGCAGTATCCGTTTCAAAAGCTGCCTTCTAATTTCATCGGTGTTTTTGCTCCCACCAACGGATGTATCAATGTGCCACTGTTGTTGCGCAGTCTTTACCGGCTCGCGCAGTCCTATGGCGCTAAGTTACTGGCGCACGCCCCAGTGAAGGATTTCAAGCTAAGCGAAGACGGCGTGAGCGTAAGCTTTGACAACGGCGAATATCAAACCGTCACGGCATCGAGATGCATCATCACGCCCGGCGCCTATATCAACGACATCCTTAATTGCATCGGCGTGCAAATCGATCTGAATATTTGGGAGATGGTTTACGAGTATTACGCCACCGATCCCGGCCCGGGAGGAGCTCTCTTCCCAAGCATGTGGTTCCAGTTCCTCGATCCTACTGGCGGCGACCCGGCCAAGTCTAACCTGTTTTACGGCTTTCCGGCAGTGCCCTGGGGCCCGCCCAATCTGGCACGCATCGCGGTGGACAACGCGGTCAACGTGATCACCAATCCGGCCGACCGGAAGATCGTTCCAGCCGCTAACGACCTGCAAATCACCGCGGATTTCGTGGCCAATCACTGCGTGGGTGTGGACAATCGTCCAAATTATGCCGGAACGTGTCTCCAGACCAATGTGACCGATAACATGTATGTTCTCGATTTTCTGCCACCGAGTGTGGGCGCGGGATATAAGAACGCAGCCGTTTTTACAGCAGGGTGGGCGATGAAACTGGTGCCGTTGATCGGCAAGATCCTGGCGGAACTGGTGATTGACGGCGCTACGACCTACGACATCTCGCAATTCAAGATCACACGTAAGGGAATCCTCAGGAGTTCGGAGCAGTTATGACAAACTATGTGATTACCGGAGCCGGCGCTGCGGGCCTTTATACCGCCTACCGCTTACTGCAAAGCGGCACACTCAAAGCCGATGACACGGCCAAGGTGTTTGAATGGGCGGACCGCCCAGGCGGACGCATCTACACCTATACTTTTCCCCCAAAATTCGGCGGCAATGGCCTTTACTGTGAATTCGGGGGGATGCGCTTCGCTACAGATGCCAATTTCCCCAGCGCTGCAAAGATCACCGAGGGACATGTGCTGGTGCAACACATGATCATCGACCTTGGCCTGCAAGCGAAGGTCGTGCCATTCCAGCAATCGGACAACCGGCTTTACTACCTCCGCGGCGTCAATATCTACGAAAAAGACATCAGCAGTTTGGATGGCCTTCCCTACGGCTTCAATGCGGAATTCAAAAACTTCCTCTCGGCCAATACGGTGCCCAAACCCTACACGGCCGATAACATCCTGGGCGCGATCGGAGCCCTCTTCGCGCCCACCCTTGGCGCTTCCAATGCCGACCGGGGCAGGTGGTGCACCTATTACGCCAATGGCAAGGTGGGTCCGGGCGCCGGCACCCCCAGTTTCCCCCCGGGTACACTGGCGCACAATATGGGGTACTGGAACTTGCTTTACGATCAATTGGGCGACGAGGGGTTCGACTACTCCGCCGATGGTACCGGCTACACCTCCAACGTGATCAATTGGAACGCCGCCGACGCTATGCAGGCGAACAACGACTACTCGTCAACAACAAGTTACCAGCGCCTAGATGGAGGTTACGGCCTGCTCTTCGATGCCCTGGCGGAAAAGGTGACTGCGCTTGCGGCCCGATATCCCGCCTCCGGGATTTTTTATGGCCAGCAGCTAAAGGGATTGGTCGAATCGGAGACGGACGAATCGACCACCTGCATGTTCATTGACCACGGTAAATCTCACGACGCCGTCTACCACGTCAAGGCGGACCAGTTGTTTCTGGCGATGCCGCGCCGTTCGCTCGAATTAATCGCGCCGGGCTGCCCGTCCAGCTATATGCTGAACAACGAAAAGGTCAGATACTTTCTTGAGTCCTCCATCGACCAGCCAGCCATCAAAGTGGTTTTGATTTTCGACCAAGCCTGGTGGACAGGCCCCGATTGCAAGTATCCGCCCAATCTCGCTCTACCTACCGGCGCGCCAGCCAATACACCGAAGGCGCAGTGGGTAGGGGGCGCAACCATCACCGACCTTCCGCTGCGCATGGTGTACTACTTCGCCAACAATATTCCAGGCGGACCGGGCACAAGCGCCGGCCCCTACGTCATGTTGGCAAGCTACGACGACATGAACTATTCGAACTTCTGGCGCGAGTTAGAAGTCG
Source organism: Terriglobia bacterium (assembly GCA_030040515.1). Taxonomy (GTDB): domain Bacteria; phylum Acidobacteriota; class Terriglobia; order UBA7540; family UBA7540; genus Bog-366. Next base: position 1,416 of record JASHTO010000282.1, on the reverse strand, counting down.
CCGGAGAATACAAGACCGCACCATCGCTGATCGACCAACCTTTGAAGGGCCCGACCCCGGTGCCGGTGAACTCGCCGCTTGCGCACACACTGTTGAAGCAACTGGCCGAAGTGCACGGCATCGAGATTGAAAAGGTGCCGGTGCCCACCGCCGTCTATTTCCAGGACTGGGGCCAAGACCCCTTCGGCGGGGGCTATCATGGTTGGGCCGCGCACTATAACATCTGCAAGGCGATGGACTGCGTTCGCGCGCCCTACCAGAAAATTCTAGACCAGCCTGCGCGTAAGACCTATATAATCGGCTCCTGCTATTCGTTCGACCAAGCGTGGGTGGAAGGGGCACTCTGCACTGCGGAATCGGTATTGCAGGATTTCGTCGGGTTACCGCCGCTTAATCAGTACATTGCCTCGTATAAGCTGATCTGTACAGGTTAGCTCCTCGGATTTCGCTGGCTCAGGGCTGTTCTGCCGATGACACCGCAATCATGTTACCCTCGTCCACCCGGCGGAGCCGGAAGCCTCGAGCCCTAAAGGCAATCTTAACAGTCGTGACGAGTTGCCAAGAACTGTAACGAGAATTGTAAGGGTGCGACACGGTAACGGTACCCTTTGCTTGATTCGCATGGCGGAATTTTTGCTAGAAAGGGACTCCTGGAACCTGTTCGATTGACCTAACTCGCCGTGGGCTGTGAATCACCGAATAAACTCGCCGTCGCCTGTGGTGCGGGGCCTGTCGGAACCGTCGAAGGGACGGGTTCAGCGGGTTTATCGGCGGGCTTTTCAGCTCTCTTCTTCCGCTCCTCGCACTTCTTCCTCGCCTCTTCCTGAGCTGCCTTGGCAGCCGCGTCCATCTCCGCCTTCACTTCGGCCAAGGTGCTGCCCAGCGCCCGGTGGCATTCAACATAGCCCGCCAGTTCGCGGCCCAGTTCAGCGTCGAGGTCCTCAGGCGTCCCCGTATAACTCAGCGGCGTGGTGAGCGCGGGATTTTCGCCATCACCAGACTTGGTCGGCAGAACATTTACACGCAAGGTCTTGTCAGTCTCGCGGGCGACAGTAATCATCACCGTGCGATCAGTGAGCAGTGGCATCAATTCAACAAACATGTTGGCTTACCTCCATTCTGGTCTGGCTTGCAGATGATTTGGCTTTCGGGCAGGTGGCGGGGGGGAACTACACATCGCAGAACGTTGCGGTTGTCGCGACGAGGTCTTGGGCGTATGCTAGGCCTTTGACTGCATGAAAAGATTCTATAGTGGTTTCTTTTAGGCGGTGTTTGAGCCTATACTGGGGCATGTCGCGACGCCCTATCGAGGTGCAAGTATCTGCCGAGGATCAGAAAGAACTTCGGCGAGTTTTGCGCGCGGGTATTCAGCAGGTGCGAGTGGTACTGCGCGCCCTGGCGCTGCAGCAGTTGACC
>JASHTO010000281.1 GCA_030040515.1 Terriglobia bacterium | reverse complement strand
TGAGCGACTTCGGATTCCAGCGTTATGCCGCTCGTGGACATTTGATTAGGCGTGGAAATGGATTTCGTCGTCTCCCAGGTATAGGTGGTTCCGCCGATGGTGATGGTCGTGCCTGCTGTCGGAACGAAACCGGTATTGGCAGTTGCGGTCCCGGTGGCGGCAACAGGATAAGGCACACTTTGAACCATGGCCGCCTGCGTGCCGTCGAGCGAGAGCACGATGGACGTCTGCACTGTCCCGCCCGTGTTGAAAGCCCAGTAAACCGATGGGCGCGACGTGCATCCGCTATAAAGTTCGTTGTAGGCAATAATGCTGGCTTGCGAGGATGAGCCCGGCAGGCCGGTGTTGTACACCGCAAAGTCAGTAGTACAGCTCGTGGCCGTGCTGGTGAAGGTGGCGGGATAGTTCCCCAGGCCCGTCGTGCCGTTATTGCCCAGGTCTTCGCTCCAATCCCTCTGGAAGTGGTTGTCTCTATCCGAACGCTGCGAGCAGGCATCATCCCGCGAGGGTTCGTTGCGGCCGCCGGAAGGCGGCGGAATCAGGGCGCGGATCAACCCGTGGGGCAGCTTATCCGACGGAACGTGCTCCTTCTCCCCCTCGGGTGGCTTCTCACTGCAACCACGGTCTTCGTCATTGAGCTCCGCAGGTGGAGCAAACGGCGGCATCGGCCCCGCTCCACTACGCCTGCGTTGCTGCAACTCATAACGAGGGTCGTTGGTGATGGTCAGCCAACGCTCATACGTGCCGTTCCGCAAGGCCTCCGCGGCCGTGCCGGGCGGCGAAAAGCTGACGTGGCGATGACTCCAATCGAAAGGCACACCGGAATTCGCAGACGCACCTGGATTTGAGTTGGATGACTTACCTTCCTGGCCCCGGGAGAGACGGGCCAGGCCCAGCACCATCGCCAGGGCCATGGGCGCAATGAGATTTCCGAATTCTCGAGGCTTTCGCATTTTTTAAGCTCACCGCAGCGCCGCCCCTCAGGGCGGTCCGTTAGCCGATGGATCAGCCGGCTGACTGATTAAAGGCCGGTCCAACATTTTCACCAGGCGCTGTTGAACACCAGGTTGTAAGCGTTGACCGAGCCGATGCCCGTGGCAAAATCCCAGCCCGGTGTGGCACCATAGGCGGGCTGATCGGCCGACGCAGCCGTCCCCACGGACGGTGAGAATGAACACGTGGCCCCGGAGCCTCCGCCTGTGATGGTACAACTCGCGCCGCCCGCATAACCCTGGCCGCCCGCCGAAAGGGTCACGGCAGTGACGCTTCCTTCCGAAATTGTGACGGTGCACGTGGCCGGAGTTCCACCCGCCCAAATTGTTCCGCCGGAGGGATTGAGATACGGGCTGAGGTTACTGGGAGCGCCGATCGCGCAGGAGGTGCCGGACCCATAGCCGGAGCCGCCCGCGGTGACGGTGCCGGTGGTCAGCGCTTGCGTGCTGATCACTCCATAAGTGCCGCTGGGCCGATAGCATCCGACCACGTGGCTCGAACCGTTATACCGGCAGTCCACATCGGTGTCGCCTTGCGTGATGTCATAAAAAGTGCAGGCACTGGCCAGACCGTGGCGCGGCGGCTGATTCACGGAATAACAGGTACTGTTGCCGCTCGAACCAAACTCCGCCTTGGCAATCTGGTAGTAAATCGGGTCGGGATTGCCGTTGCGGGGCGACAACCCCTGCCACGCCGTGCCTGATTTCTGATTCACCAACGCCTGGATTCCCGCCATGAGCGGCGCAGCGACGGACGTGCCGCCGAACCCGGCCCAGGTGCTGGGCGCTCCCGCGCAGGATGATCCGCCGTTTGCGGTATCGGAGAAGCAAACGATGACGTAATGTCCCCAGATGCCATTCGAGGCGAAGAGCGAAACGTCAGGGACGTCACGCACGCCGTCATTGGGATTTCCAAAAATGCCGGCTTGCCAGGAGGGCTTGGGATATCCCGTGCAAGTGCCATCCACTTCGCCATCGGTGGACTGATTCGTTCCACCCCCACCCGTGGCGCAGGCGCTGGGTCCGCCGCCGGCCGCCGCCGTGCTGAGAACGCTGGTGCTGGAACAGTAGCCGCTCGAACCATACGGCGCGGAGCTGCCCGCAATGTTGTAGACCAGGTAGCTTGCGCAGGAGTCATTCCAGGGAATTTCGGGAATGTACGACAAGGCGGAGCCCTGGACGGGGTTGTTGTTCGCGAGCCAATAGTTGCTCTGCGGAGCACCGCCATTCGCGGGCTCGGCGGCGTTGTAGTAATCCTCAAAATCAGTTCCGCCCATGGTGACATTGTAGGGCGTCTCGCCCCACCCGGTGACGCCGATGCCGTACTCGGAGTAATCGGCGTCACCCTCCGCCTCCGTGCAGCCGGATGCGCCATTATCCCCTGCGGAAACAAAAACCGAGACGCCCATCGCCGCCGCCGATTGGAACGCCGAGTAGAAGGAATTGTTTTCGGCGGCGCCCGAAACCGCTTCGCACACGCCATAACTCATGCTGAGGATCGCGGGCGGGTTGCCGCCGCTGAGAAGGTTCTGGATGGCAATCAGGCCGCCGAAGGTCGAAGTATCCGCGCAAACCTCCATCACGATGCTGGCGTCGGGGGCCATGGCGCTGGCCACTTCCGCGTCCAAGTCGGCTTCGCCATCCGCCGAGTTCGTGCCGGGGTCACTACACCCTGTACCCAGGGAGTTATTCTTCGCTACGCTGCCCGTGAATTTTGGCGAGATCAGGCCAAAGGTCGTGCGGTAGTTGCTCACGTCGTTGCCGTAAGTATCGCTGTCCTCAATGAGGCCGATCGTTTGACCCTGCCCCAGGTATCCGAGGCGAAACAGCGGAACCAGGTTGTAGATGGTTTCAAAATCGTTGGGCGCCAGCGCGTAGCAATTGTATGCGCACCCCGGAAAGCTATAGAGCGTGCGCGGCAGAATCATGGCGTCCGGCTTGAAATTGTGCATGGAAACGACGCCCACCACGGCGGGGGCGAGCGCTTGCGGAATTCCCACCTCGCTTATGTTGGCAAAATGGCGCTGGCCTTTGACTTCGAGATAATGAATCTCCGTGTGGAAGGCATCAGCCACCTCGCCTGCGGTGCCGGAGAAGGCAATCACCATGGTATTCGCGTAGACCTGATTGATGGTGAAGCCGTGCGACATCAGCCAGCCCGTCAAAGTGTCGATGTCCTCCTGCGCCAGGCCGTATTGCTGGGCCTGCTGGGCGGCGGTGAGCCATTGATGAAAATTCGGCGAAGACTTATCCGTGAGGGAATCAATGTACTGCTCGAAGGCCTGCTCCAACTCGGGCGGCCGCTTCAATTGCAGCAGCAGGTAGTCCATCGGAAAGTCGTCTTCCACGCGGCCGCGGTCGTATTCAGGAACCTTGGCTTCGGGTCGGACGTTGCCACGCAGCGTGATGAGCCGCGACTCGTCAATCGGCTGAGTGATGAGCACGCGCTTCCCTTGCCCTGCCTGCGCGGCCCAGAGCCGCGAGACGTGTTTGTGCGCCAACAGCAGCGCGGCCAGGGCAGCACCCATGGTGACAAACCCGAGCTTCCTGCTTCGGGGGTTTCCCATTACGTCCGCACTCACCTCGGTTCCGCACGGCTAGCGGAATGCAGGCCGCTCCCTTGAATCCTCAGCTTCCGCCCGCTTGCTCAGAAAACTGAGGGCGACCTTAATCGCCGTTCCCGTCAGGTAACCCGACCGCTGAATCTTCGCCCGCCGCTGGTGGCCGCTGACTAGCAATTGATATTTTCGGTATGAAGTTTTTTCCCGGTTTTGATTATACTCGCTTCAAACCGCTCGTCAAGCTGAGCGGCCGGGAGGTAGTGGGTCAGTTTGAAATTCCGTAGGGGCAGGGCTCGTCCCTGCCCTTAAATCCAGGGCACCCGCAAGGGGTGCCCCTACTCCGA
>JASHTO010000280.1 GCA_030040515.1 Terriglobia bacterium | reverse complement strand
ATCAATCTTGACGGACCAGAGCCGCGCGAGCGGATCGTAGAACCATCCGGACTTCGCGGACCTCAGCCGGTCCGGCGAGGCAACTTCGCCGAGCTTCATGCCGCCTGATTCGACGCCCGCCGGAAATTTCTCCGCGTACCCGACGATGATGGGATTCCAATCCCGATTCGCGGCGGAATACTCGCGCATTTGTTCGGGGAGAATCACGTTGTGTACGCTGTAGTTGACAATGAGGCCGGCCAGCTTATCGTCCTGCATGAACTTGAGGACGCGAAGTTTCGTATCCACCGGGCCGTTGTCATATTCGCGGTTCGCGCCGATTCCTTCCACGGGGACTTCGCCATAGAAAACGCTCACGGGGTGGAGGTTGTTGAGGGGTGGTGTGATGTCCTCGGTGGCGAAACCCGCCAGGACGGTGCTCGCTTTCGCGCAGCTCATCCCAAGCGTGAATAGAACAACGGTCAGCAGCATTCGCATCTGCTTACAGGACATTCTTCTGTCTCCAGAATAGAATGCACCCATCATATAACAAAGTCGTGTCGATTTTGGAGTGCGGGAGCTTGCTCCCGCTGTTGAAACCGGAAGCGCGCTTCCGGCTGATGGGCCGCCAGCAAGCTGGTGAAGGACAAAGCGGCAGCAAGCTGCCGCACTCCATAATTCGCCCCGATCGCCAGTGGCCCCTTATCTTACAGTTGCGAGACTTTGACGTATCCCTGACTCCCTCGACGATATCGCGTAGCTCATTTAGACAACTCTGACTCGCTTCAAACCATTGGACACGCTTCGCCGGTTGCGTATAATGACACAACGCCAAACCTAGGGTGTTGAAGTTATCGAGAGCCGTCCCATGTTTGCAAACCAAGTGCGGAACAAACAAAGGCTGACTCTCGCCAGGAGGGTAGCATGGTCATCTTCTGCAAACGCTGTGGCACACCTGTCAAGCTCGAAAATTCGCGGCTGGGCGACCCCGAGTACAAAGTGACCTGCCAGCAGTGCCACCGGCCCGTGGTGATTGACGCCGTGCGGCCGAGCGGGGCGCGCGCAGCGGCACCTTTCCCCGGCGCGGCCGCCTCCGAAGATGCCGCGCAGTCGACGGAAAGAACCCACTACTTGCAGCAGATCCGGCTGTTCAGCGGTCTTCCCTACGAAGAGTGCCTGCTGATTGAGAATCGGCTGCGTCCGCGAGAATTCGCGCCGCAACAAACCATCGTGAAAGAGGGTGGCCCCGGCGACGCCATGTTCTTCATCAAATCCGGCGGCGTGGAAGTCCGCAAGAAAGACCCCAACACGGGGATCGACTTCCTGCTGAGCGAGCTGAAGGCCGGCGCGTGCTTTGGCGAAATGGCGCTGCTCACCGGGAAGCCTCGCGCGGCAAGCGTCGTGGCGGTTGAGCCCACGGCCTGCTCGGTCCTCGAACAATCGGCCTTTGACGAAGTGCTGCTGACCAGTTCCAAAGTCGGTCTGGCCATGAGCCGCGTGCTTGCCGAACGTCTGGACGAAGCGAATCAACAGACCGGCATCGAGTACATCAACCTCGCCAAGCTGCAATTCGACCCTCGCGTCCTCAAACTTCTGCCGCACCAGATGATGCAGCAGCACAAGGTGATTCCCCTGGCATTTTCGAGCAACCGGCTGACGCTGGCGATGGTGAATCCGAACAACCTGGTGGCGCTCGATGACGTGCGGCGCGTGATCAAAGGCGTGATCATTGAACCCGTGGTGACGTCCGAGGACGACTTCAGGCGCTTCATCACCACCACCTATGTTGAAATCACCCGCAAGGAAGATGAAAAGCTGGCGCGCGAGATGGGCTCGGCAACCCTCAAAAGCACGCCGCCGGTAAAGGCTCCGGAAGCCGAAGCTCCCCCGCCCAAGGTGGAATCGACGGAGAGTATTCTCGAGTCGCTGCAATCGGAAGCGTTGAAATCGCTGGAAGTGGATGAAAGCCAGCAGACCGCGGAGAATGTTTCGGACCTCTCGCATACCGCCGAGGATGCACCCATCATCCGCATGGCCAACAGCATTCTGGCGCTGGCCATTAAGAAGGGCGCGAGTGACATTCACGTGGAGCCGCAGGAAAAGGACCTGGCCGTGCGCTTCCGCATCGATGGCGAGCTGCAATTGGTGCAGACGCTGCCCAAGAAAACCCAGATGGGCTTGATCTCGCGCTTCAAGATCATCGCCAAGCTCGACATCGCGGAGAAGCGTCTGCCCCAGGACGGACGGATCAGCGTGCGCCTGGAGGAGCGCCCCATCGATTTCCGCGTCTCCACCATTCCTGCCAAGTGGGGCGAGAAGATCTGCATGCGCATCCTCGACAAATCCAACACCCTGCTGGGCCTCGACAAGCTCATTCTTCACCAGGAAGTGCTGGAGATGGTGCGCGAAATGATTTCGCAGCCCTACGGCATCATCTACGTGACCGGACCGACGGGCTCCGGCAAAACCACCTCGCTCTACAGCGCGCTCGCCGAGTTGAACGACCTCGACGTGAATATATCAACCGCCGAGGATCCCATCGAATACGATATACCGCGCATCAACCAGGTGCAGACGCACAAGCAGATCGGTTTGGATTTCGCCCGCATTCTGCGCGCTTTCCTGCGACAGGATCCGGATATCATTCTGGTGGGCGAGACACGCGACCAGGAGACCGCGCACATCGCCGTGGAAGCCGCCCTGACCGGCCACCTGGTGTTCACCACGCTCCACACCAATGATGCCGCCGGCGCCTTTACCCGCTTGACGGAGATGGGCGTTGAGCCCTTCCTCATGTCGAGTTCCACCATCGGCGTCATCGCTCAACGCCTGACGCGCCGCCTCTGCCAGCAATGCAAGGAGAGCTACAAGCCGGATGACATTTCGCTGAAGTACATGGGATTGGACCCGGCGAAATCCTTTACCTTCTACCGCCAAAAGGGGTGCGATAATTGTTCGGGGACCGGCTATCGCGGGCGTGTGGGCGTGTACGAAGTGCTGCGCATGAACGCGGAACTGCGGCGGCTGGTGGCGGGCGGGGGAAGTGCCGAAGCCATCTCCGAAATGGCCATCAAGCACGGCATGAAAACGCTGAAGGACTACAGCGTTTGGCTGCTCCAGAACGGCTGGACCACCATGGACGAAGTCCTGCAGGTTGTCTCGGCCAAGGAATGAATCGATCCTCATGG
>JASHTO010000279.1 GCA_030040515.1 Terriglobia bacterium | reverse complement strand
AGGCGGAAAAACCTGCGGGAAGACCGTTGCGAATACGCTGTAGATATAAGCCGTGCCCGTTCCCAGGGCGATGAGCGTGAACATGTTCAGGCTGCGATTCGCAACAGAGGCCCAGCCGCGCCGGAAAAACGGCCAACCGCCCCAAAGGACGACGGGAGTGGCAAGGAGCAATTCGATCCAGCTCTGCCGTCCCAGCTGGGCGCCGAGAAGCGATTCGCTCCCCAGCATTTCCACCATTGCCATCCCCATTAACGGCACGGTAATCGCCAGGCTGATCCAAAATCGTCGCGTTATGGCGAGCAATTCCGGATGGATGTCATTTGTTGATGCTACGCTCAGCGGCTCGAGCGCCATGCCGCACTTAGGACAATGCCCCGGGCCGCCATGGCGAATTTCCGGATCCATCGGGCAGGTGTAAATGGCTGTGGATTCAGAGGCGGCCTCGGCAGCAGGTGGAGCGGTCGGCGCGCCGATTGCAACGAAATGTGCCGGAGCGAGGTAGGCCTGAATGTTGGATTTAAAGCGTTCCAAGCAACCCTGGCTGCAAAAGTGGAAGTCTCGACCTTGGTATGAAAAAGAGCCTGCGGCAGTTTCGGGATTCACCTCCATGCCGCATACGGGATCAGTCATCTGGGGGCGCTCCGAGGCAATATTATGACGGACGAGGGTAGAGCGGCAAGCCTCAGATTCAATGCGTGCTGTCCTAATTCGTTGGGAGATCCCCCGGCTTTGCCGGAGGATGATTACTTTCGAGTCGGAACGTGGGTGGGAACACGCGCGACAGGTCATTTGCTGGCGAGATTCAAGACGAATTTCTGAAGGCGGTCGTCATTCCAATCCGTGGCACCGATAATTTTTTCCGCGAGCCTGCCGTGGCGGTCAAGGATGTAAGACTCCGGGAATTGGTAGGTGCCATAGCGGCTGGAAAGGGTTTGGTTGGGATCGCGTCCCACAGGGTAAGGGATTTTATTCTCCTGAACAAAATCTTTCAGGGCAGTCAAATCCTGATCCACGCTGATGCCCAGCACCACCACGCCATGGTCCCGCATTTTTTCGGCGAACTGAACCAGGCTGGGTGTTTCCTCAACGCAAGGCGGGCACCACGTGGCCCACAGGTTGACCACCACAACCTGCCCGATATAATTTTTCAAATCCAGGTCGCCCAAAGGAAGGGCCGGAACGGAAAAGTCCGGCGCGCGGTCGCCGATGGCGACGGGGTGCGGCGCACTTTGCCGCAGGGCAAAATAAACGGAGCCTCCCACGATTACGATCAGCGCAGCGACCTTCAGGGCATTACTTTTGTTCATGGCCAAGAAGCTCAATTATAATCAAAGTTTGAAGCCGACGATATGCGCCTTAATGAAAGCGCCCAAGTTTCTGTAATCATTCCGGCGCGCAACGAGGAAGCAAACATCGCGCGCGTGGTCGGGTCGCTTGCGCGGCAGGAGGGCATTCGGGAAATTATCGTCGTGGACGATCAGTCGAGCGATCGGACCGGGGAGATTCTGGCCGGGTTGAAGTCAGAAGTCTCCCTGCTTCGCATCCTGCGCGTGGAGGGATTGCCGAACGGTTGGGTAGGGAAGACGTACGCGGCGTCCGTGGGCGGGCGCGAAGCCGCGGGGGAGTGGCTGCTTTTCACCGATGCCGACACGGAGCACCTGCCGGGCAGCCTGGCCGAGCTCATGCAGCGGGCCGAAGATGAGGGCGCCGACCTGCTGTCGATTTCACCGGGACAGGAAACGTCCACGTGGTGGGAAAAATCCGTCATCCCCATGGTGTTCGTAAAGCTGGCGAAGCTGTTCCGGTTTGAAGACGTTTCCGATCCCAAGTCTCCAGCGGCCGCGGCCAATGGCCAGTATCTGTTGGTGCACAGCGAAATTTACCGGCGGAGCGGCGGGCACGAAGCGGTGAAGGCAGAAATTCTGGAGGACGTAGAGCTGGCGAGGAGAATCAAACTGCTGGGCGGTAAGCTACTCTTCCTGCCCGGCGCGCGCTGGGTGCGCACGCGCATGTACCGGACGTTTGGCGAGATGTGGCGGGGCTGGACGAAAAATTTGTTCCTGCTGTATCAGGGAAACACCGGCAAAATGCTTCGGACGGTGGCGTCATTGTGGTTTCTCGATTTGCTCCCGGAGCTGGCCTTTGTGGCGAGTTGTGTGGTGGAGGCATCGACGCGCGCCGGGAAGGTGCCGGCTCTGTGCGCGGTGGGATTTTTTCTGTTGGCGGTCGCCCGGCAATGGAATTACGGGAGCGCGCTGGCGGATCTGGGCTATGACTCCATCCTGACCAGTTACCAGCCGGTGGGAGCCGCGCTGCTCGGCGCCCTGCTCCTGAATTCGCTGCGCGCCCATCGCTCCACCGGCAACATCGAATGGAAAGGGCGTCATTACGCCGCGAAAGGGAAGGGATGATTTACGTCACACGCCGCGCGGAATTTTCGGCTTCGCACTATTATCACAATCCCCAATTCTCCGCGGAGGAGAATCGCCGGGTCTTCGGCAAGTGCAGCAACCCTCTCGGACACGGGCACAACTACACGCTGGAGGTTACGGTGGGCGGCGACATCAATCCCGCCACGGGCATGGTTCTGGACTTAAAGGATTTGAAAACCCTGCTCGAGCAGGAGGTGGTTCAGTTGATGGACCACAAATTCCTGAACAAGGAAGTTCCGGCATTTTCGGCGAAAAATCCCACCACGGAAAATCTGGCGGTGGAGATCTGGAACTTGCTGGCGCCGAAACTAACTCAGGGCAAGCTGCATCGAATCAGGGTGTATGAAACCCCGGATTTGTTTGTGGACTATTACGGAGACTGATGGTTTACCTGACGCGACGCTATCGATTCTCCGCCGGCCATCGCCTGCACAATGATGCATTGGGCGCCGAGGAAAACCGGCGCATTTACGGGAAATGCAACAACCCCAACGGGCACGGGCACAATTATCTTCTGGAGGTCACGGTTGCGGGCCGAGTCGACCCGGCCACGGGGTTCGTGTTTGACTTGCCGAAGCTCGACGGAATTGTGGCCGAGCGTGCGCTCGAGAAGCTCGATCACAAGAACCTGAATCTGGATATGGACAACTTCCGCGCCCAGGTGCCCACCACGGAGAATTTGTGCCTGGAGATTTATAAGCTTCTACGCGGGCCCCTGGAAGACGCAGGCGCGGACAGTGGAATGCAATTGTGCCGCGTGCGGCTGGAAGAGACGAGCCTGAATTTTTTTGAATGCGTTCCCGACCGCGCTGCACGCAGACTGTTGTAGTCGTCGAAGCACGCGCTTCAAAACCGCGAGCTGAGGGCGGGAGAAGAGAAATAGGGTGGGGGGAATGGGCATGAAGACACACGAGCTGGAAAACCTCGAGGAGCTGGAGTCGGTTGCCGCTTCGGACCCGTTAGCTGCGGCCGTGCGCAAAATGATTGTAGAGATTGGCGAGGACCCGGAACGCGAGGGCGTGCTGAAAACGCCGGCGCGCGTAGCGAAGTCCATGCGCTTTCTCACCAGCGGCTACCGGCAGGACATCGACAAGGTGTTAAACGGCGCGCTCTATTCCGTGGCCTACGATGAAATGGTGATGGTGAGGGACATTGAGGTTTTCAGCCTCTGCGAGCATCACCTGCTGCCTTTTTTCGGGCGCTGCCATGTGGCTTACGTCCCCAATGGGAAGGTGATCGGGCTGAGCAAGGTCCCGCGGATCGTGGATGTTTTCGCACGGCGGCTGCAAGTGCAGGAACGCCTGACGGTGCAAATTGCCGAGACCATCATGGAGAAGATCAAGCCGCAAGGTGTGGGCGTGATTGTCGAAGCGCGGCACCTCTGCATGATCATGCGTGGCGTGGAGAAGCAAAACTCACTGGCGGTTACATCCCACATGCTCGGGGTATTTCGCGATTGTGAAGGAACACGCTCGGAGTTTCTGCGTTTGTTGAAGGAGCGGTTGTGAACGCGTTGTTGACGCGGGCTTATTGTTCCGGCCGGGGGTCCCACGGTTCGATGAGTTGCGAGGGGGGCATACTCTCCACATATTCCTGAATGGCGTCGCGGTCATCGGGCTCAATTTCCTGAAAGAGGATTCCCATTCCCACTTTCTCCACCGCGTAAGTCACTTGGGCGCGAGCGGTCACAACCTTGTCGAGGTTGTTGAGATTAAATCGCACGGTAATGGACGATCCCTCCGGGAGCGAGTCGGTGGTTTCGATGAACATTCCGCCCGGGCTGATGTCGCGCGAGAAGGCCAGGGTCATGCATTCATCGCATTGCACCTGGGTGGCAAGCGGGGCGCGCTTCTGCTGCCGGCGATCTCCGGTTTTCTGATGAATCCATCGCAGGACTCTTTGCCGGTCCTCTTCACGAATTTCCGTGAAGCCCACTCCCGCACCTTGCCCTGCCATTAGATATCGCACGCTGGCTTTGGCTTGAACGAGGGGAATATGGCGGGCGGGCCGAAAGCGCACGCCGATGATCTTTTCGGGTTGCAGGTCAATGATCTCTGTCAGAAAAAGTCCTCCTCCTCCCAGATTGGTGGCGATGGCGCGCAAGTAGTCTTCTCCGGCAGCGGTGTATTCCACCGGCAGTCGGACCTGAAGGCGGGGATATTTCCGAACGTATGCTCTGGCCACGCGTTGCCTTGAAACTCAGCGATTCGTGAAGGCTGTCTCGCAGCCTAAACTATAAGGTTGACGCGGCCTCGGCGAAACAGTACTAAAGTACGGGTTGGAATTCCGAAGGCTGGAACCCCGCAGGGGCGGCTTCGGCCGGACCGGAATGCCCGGGCATGGGTGATTTCGGAGCCTGGTTTCGGTGAGGCCGGTTCAGGCCAGAGCGGTCGCCGGCGGCCATCCTGGACCGTCGCTATTGCCAATGATCAGAAGGGCCGATTTCTTTTGCCAAATCAACCTGTTCGTGTTAATCTCTCTTCGTACAATGAAGAGATGAGAAGCGAGGAGAGAACGGATGCCGTTGGCCCGTGAGTCGAAAGCCAGCACGATCGAACGATTTCGAGTCCATACCAAGGATACAGGTTCACCCGAAGTCCAGATTGCTTTGCTCAGCGAGCGGATCAGCTATTTGAACGACCACTTCCGCACCAATCGCAAGGACCACGCTTCGCGGCGTGGGCTATTGAATATGGTGGGAAGACGTAAGCGGCTGCTGGAATATTTACGGCGGCGTGACCCTGAGGCTTATAAGCAGGTCATCGAAAAGTTGGGCATCCGCAAGTAGTCCGGTGCATAACCCGA